>JAHJFD010000056.1 GCA_018825145.1 Patescibacteria group bacterium | reverse complement strand
CCATTACATTCAGGGCAGCGTATCTTTTTTTGGGTGTTCTCATAAGCTTAGAATTAGTGATTATCCAGATAATCTTGACTTATGAGCTAACTGTAAACAGGAAATAACATTTTAACGCCCTATTTTTACTACGCTCGCGAAATTCAGTATAAAATTATACCACCCTTTATTTGTTTGTCAAACACTAAAAAGCCCCGCCCTGCCTGCCGGCAGGCAGGCGAGCGGAGCCTTTCTGTACAGCAAAAAAATTACTGGGCGGCTTCTTCTTCCGTAGCGGTATCGTCAGATTCCGTAACGATATCTTCAGCATCCACAGTAGTATCTTCAGCATCCTCCACCGTGGCATCCTCAGTCTCAACAACAACACTTGTATCAACTGCGGCAGAATCCTCTGTCACGGTATCCTCAGCAGGAATACTTGTAGGGGTTGTAGTTGTAGTACAGCCCGCAAGTAAGGCAAAACCGAAGACCAATACAAACAAAAGTGATTTTACTGATTTCATACGTATATTGGTTAACAAAATAAATAAAATTAATTACTCTTCCACAGTCTCATCATCGGTTACAGCCGCTTCCTCTTCCGTCAGCTCGTCAGGTTGGACTACGGTCTCAGTCTCCAGGTCCTCATCACCTTCCGTAATTTCCAATCCCTCCTCATCAACCGGCAAAGTGGGTAAGCCGCCCAGACCCATAATAAGGTTAAGCGGGTTAAAATCCTCCGCTCCTTCAGGCGCTTTTACGGTAACAGATTCATTGAAGTCAGATCCCTCAATGTCAATCACGACTTCCAGGTTCGAATCCGCCGCGTTTAAAGCTTCACCACTGAACCGGAAGACTGATTTTAGTACGTAGTAGTCATCTACGTCAATATAAACTTCCGCCTGTTTGATGTATGTAAGTGCCTTTACAGCTTCCTCAATCTCCTGAAGGGTCAGTTCGCGCCCGTCAATAATCGCAGCCTTAGCCATATAGTCCTTAAAGCCCTCCATATTTACTGTAAGCCCGTAATGATACACTTTTTGACCATCCAGCTTCTCGATGCCATACTCTTTTACAACATTAAACAACTTCGTTTCCACAAAAAGTTCTTTAAGCTGCTCCCTCTTGAGTTTCGCGGCCTCATCCTCATCCTGAAGACCCCGGATGTTTTCAGGAATAAAATCTTCCGCAATCCGCAGCCACTTACCAATATAAAGATCAATAAACGGCTGAACAGAAGTCAGGCTGTCATCACTGCTGTAAAGTTTGTTCAGCTTTACATAGTACTCATTATCGACCGTCACGAAGTTCACGTCAACATCACCGTTGAGCTCCTTCCCACCGGCCTTCAGATCACCTGACAACATTACATGAAGATCAATTTTCTGATCTTCTTCATTTGCATCCTCCTTGTCGAAAGTAAATTCCAGTCCCCCTTTAAACAAAAGGTCGTCGGTACCATTCTTAGCCTTTGCATCTGCTGTGGCTTTTAAGTGCCCGGAGGAAACATCCACAATAGCCTGTTTGGCATTACTGATGACCGATTCAGGTGACTCGAGCGGCTTGCCGCATGCTGAAAGCATAAAAACAGTCAAAGCCCCCAGAATTAAAAATTTGGATGGAATAAATAGCGGATTTTTCATTTATTTGGAATTACATACTAAAACACCTCTAAAAAGAGCAAATGGAATCTACCAATTTTTGCGCATTCAGGCAAGTGAGCAGGCTTAACAAACAAATGATTTATGTCCTAATATACTAGCGAATCTGCCCCTTATACTGCGGGCTATTAAGGGCCTCTTCGATACGCAAAAGTTGGTTATATTTGGCAATACGGTCCGTCCGGCAAAGCGAACCGGTTTTGATCTGACCTGTCGCCATACCAACCACCAAATCAGAAATCGTTGTATCTTCAGTTTCACCGCTTCTATGAGAAACCACTGCCGTAAAGCCGGAATCGTGAGCCATATGAATGGCATTCATAGTTTCGGTGAGCGTGCCGATCTGATTCAGCTTGATCAGAATCGAATTACAATTTCCGCCATGAATCGCTTTTTTCAGGCGCTCAGTGTTCGTAACCAAAAGATCATCTCCAACCAATTGTACCCTGTCACCTAAACGATCCGTCATAAGCTTAAAACCATCCCAGTCGTCCTCGTGATGGGAATCTTCGATGGACACAATGGGATACTTATTAACCAGAGCTTCATAGAAATCAACCATTTCTTCACTGCTGAGCTTTCGGCCTTCCGAAGCCAGATTATACTTTCCGTCCTCATAAAACTCACTGGCCGCAGCATCCATAGCCAGCGCGATATCTTCACCCGGCTTGTAACCGGCTTTTTCAATCGCTTCAACAATCAGCGCAAGCGCGTCCTCGTTTCTGGCCAGACTAGGGGCAAATCCGCCCTCATCACCCACAGACGTGGAAAAGCCCCGCTCCTTCACAATCTTTTTCAATACATGAAAGGTTTCCGCGCCATAACGAAGAGCCTCTTTGAAACTGGGCGCCCCGACGGGCATAATCATAAACTCCTGGATATCGGTGGATTTGATGGCGTGCTTTCCACCATTTAAAACGTTCATCATAGGAGTAGGCATCAGCATTGCCTCACCCGCATTCCCCAGATTCGCCAGATATTGATAATAAGGTACTCCTTCCACCATGGCGGCCACTCGGGAAATCGCTAAACTGAAACCTAAAATGGCATTGGCTCCAAGTTTTCCTTTATTGGGCGTGCCGTCCATATCAATTAGGCGCCGGTCGATTTCTTTCTGGTTGCGGACATCCGCCTCGCCAAATTCATCAGCGATCACAGTATTCACGTTTTCCACCGCTTTAAGCACCCCCTTACCTCCATACCTTGTCTTATCACCATCCCTAAGTTCAACAGCCTCGTGGGCACCGGTAGAAGCACCGCTCGGCACAATAGCTGACGCAGTGAAATCACCTGTTGAAACCTCGACTTCAACTGTTGGGTTGCCGCGTGAATCAAGCACTTCACGGGCATGTATACGTTTAATGGTAGCGGACATAACTAAAGATTAATGATTCATTTCTAATCATAAATCATAAATCATAAATCACCAATTAAATATCCAGCTCATCTTCCAAATCCAGCATACCCTTGGATTTCCTGGTTTTTTTCGGTGCTTCGTCCGCCTCATCAAACTTGGGAAGAACCGCCTCAATGGCCCCCCACGATGACTCTTCATGCATCGGAATGATCAGAGTGACTTCATCCCCGACAGATGCCCGGAAATAAGTAACTGAAGCCAGAAGAACATTGTAGGCTTTGCCTTCGGCAAGTATCTGATACTGACCGTTATTATGAACCAGAGGTCCGATCACCGTGCGACGTTCAACGGGACCGATCTGTTTATACAAAAATTTACCTTCATCAGTCACAGTAAGTTTAAGGACATCACCCGGTATCAGCTTTGATTTGCTGGCGTAATTCGCGGGAACAGGATGCACCGCCCCCTTCTTGTCCACCATGTTCTGACCGTCAAATACCCCCTCGATCACCCTGCCCTCACCGGCCCCACCGGACAAAGTGGCCGCCTTATCACAATAAGACCTGGAAGTCCGGCCCGTCGGATAAGTGCCTTCCTGTCCCAAGTATTGTTTTGCCAGTTTCAGTGCCGCTTCTGCGGCTTCAATTGCCTCAAGGGCTTTGTTATTATCGCTCATTTTTATTATTCGAATTTAGAGTTTAGAGTTTTGAGTTTAAAGTTTAGTGGATTTTACTTTTATTTCGCTCTTGCGAAGGGCCGCCGTCATCTGTTTAGCGGTCAGAAGTCCGTTCTGTGCACCGGGGTGCATAACGGCATTACCGGCATTCAGTGTACCATATATCAACGCAGTATTCAAGGGCAAACTTTTCATCATGGCCACTGTAAAACCGCTGGCAAAGGCATCCCCCGCCCCCAGAGTGTCAACGCGCTTATGGGACATAACCGGGCAAAAGTAATGACGCCGCCCATCACTCGCCTGAGAACCGTTCCGGCCATCCGTAATAACGGTATTTCTGACGCCGGCTTCAGCAAAAAGCTTTAAGATATCCGCTACGTCATCCGCGTACGGCGGAAGAATATTGCGGTGACTGCTCACATGTGCTTTCGGGTCATCTTTTTTAACCCCTGCCGGCATGAAATCGACCCGACTGAAGGCAGCTGCCTCCTCTTTATTTACAAAAAGAATCTCTGTCCGTTTTAAGAGCTCCTTCCACTTTTTTGGCCCCTGCACAATCTGTTCTTTTCCCGGATTCCAGGCCAGCTTGATCTTTGGATTCGCTTTAAGAATCTTCATAAGCACCTTGTGGATATCCTCCCCACCACCCGCAATATGATTCAGAAAAATCCAGTCAGCCTGCTTAAGTTCTGCAATCGGAAGGTCTTTTGTTGTAAAAAAACTATTCGCCCCCGGATAGGCCAGCAAAGTGCGGTCGCCGTCAAAGGTATTGATGATGGTGGAAAATCCCGTCTTATCGCGGGAAGTAAGTTTGGCATAACGGCAGTCCACTCCCTCTTTTTCTAGATTGCCAAAAACGCGGTCACCGTACTCCTTGCCCACCTTACCGACAAAAAAGACATCAAATCCGTTCCGGGCAAAGGTTACGGCCGTATTGGTAGCGCCGCCGCCAAAAGCTTCGAGTACCTGATTTACCTTAACCTTTCCGCCATGGGGAAAACTAAGCCACTTCTTAAAAGAATCAGGGGTTTGCAGCGATATGATGGACTGATCATCCGCCTGAACAAAGATATCAAAGGTGGCACCTCCTATGGTGAAGATTTTTGCCTGCCTGTCGCCTGCCTGTCCGGTAGGCAGGGCAGGCAGGGTTTTTTTCTTATTCATATTTCTGTCTGCAGGGCCTCAAAGCCCTTAAATGATAGAGTAAGAGCCGTCAAAGCGAAAGCAAAAATAGCAATCGCAAAGAAGGCCGCCTGAATGCTGTATCGATCGGCAATCAGCCCCGTAAGTACAGGACCGACCACATACCCCATTCTTAAAGCAATATTGTTTATGCTGGTAATTTCCCCAAGCATCCTGCGCGGTGTTAAACGGGTGAGCATTCCGTTATAAGCGGGCCGCATGATAGCCAGTGAAACAGAAGTCATGGTAACCAGAACCGCGACCCAGAGCTGCGCCACAAGAATAGACAGAAGGATAAAGGATATCCCCCCGACAAGAAGCCCGACGGCAATGACATTCATACTCTTCATGCGGTCTGTCATCTCCGAAATCACGAAGCTGAATACAAAGGGTAAATTCATAATCGCCATTAAAAGCGCCACCTCCCCCAAATTCAAATCAATGGTCAGGGCAAAAAGCGGAATAAAGATGTATGAAAACATCACGATGACACCGTCAAAGAAAGACAGTATCAGAAAGAAGAAAGTACGCGAATTAAGCTTCTTAATATCGGCAAGTATAGCTCCTAAATCGTGACCATTATGAAAATATTTTCTGATGCCCCAAAGCATGGAGCGCAGTCCCCTTTCCCGAATACGTCCGAGGATCAGAAGGCCAACTAAAGCACTCGGCAAAACAAAAAGGAACATCCACTTAAGACCGTAGTACTGGACCGTAAAGGCCGCGATCACCATACCCAGAATCCATCCCAGGTAGTTTGTGGCTGTATAAAAAGCAAAAGACTTGGTCTGGCTGTCCGGATTGGTGTATTTGCGGATATAGGTTTCAGCCCCGACAATGATTAAAGGCAGCGCGATGCCATTAAAAATGAAGGCAGCCACCAAAAACGGAAGTTTCCCGGTAAACGCCGAAAGCAGATAAAGCATAATGGCAAAAACATAAAGAAGTTCAGCGTCCCTCATAATGACCGTATCTTTCATCTTATCAGCCAGCCGCATCAGCGGAAGCATGGCGATCAGCGAAGCAAAATTCATAATGGAAATAAGGCCTCCCACTCCCGCGTAACTGGCGCTGAAACCATTCACAAAAATCGAAAAAAACGGATCGACAAAACCCCAGCCAAATGTGCGCAGAAATAACACAAAAGCAATCAGCTTCACCCCCAAGGGAAGCGCCTTTGTATCATCAGACATTTTTTTAAAAAAATGGACCATTCTTGTCGTGACTTTTTAGGCTAACGGTTAACCAAAAGGCGTCGTTTATTGAGGTAAAAAATGCCGCCGGCAAGCGTGATAGCAATAATAACGATCCAGGTTGTAGCTGGCCCGGTCGCTTCCTGAGCGGGTACATTGGCAAACTGCATATTGCTTAGCGGTGAAACATAAGTGGCTCTGCCGCCCGTCACCTGACCGGCCGGAAGCGACTGAAAACCGCTTCCCGAAGGCGCTATCTGAAGTTCGGCGGAAAGGGGCGAGATTTCGTTTCCCGCATAGTTCAGCGCCACCACAGCGAAGTAATAAGGCACGTTGTTAATCAGATCATTCACTACGGCAGTGGTACTATTGTCAACGGTTGCCGTATAATCATCGTACTGACCGGAATTCAGGCCAAAATAGATTTTGTAGCGCGCCGCGGAAACACCGGGAAAAGGCTGCCAGATTAACGAAATCGTATTACTGGAAGCAGTGCCGATAAGAGGATTATTGTAAAGTGACGCGGGCGGCATACCTGTGCCCGTTTCGGGGGCGGAAGGCTGCAGACCTTCACCTGCACCCTCTTCTTTGACGGCTTCCGCCGGAGATACAGGTGTCACTGCAATCACTGTGCTCGGCTCCGCGCTCTCAAGACCTTTGGAATCCACTGCCTTCACGGCAAAAAAGTACTGGGTGCCGTTCTGGAGATTGGCAATCTTAAGTGAAGTCGCGTTTCCTTCCGTTTGGGCGGTCTGATCAAGATTCTCATAAGATATGCCGTAACTGACCTTGTAGCCGGCAATGCCGGTAATGTGACCGCTCACTGCGTCCCATGTTAAAAGAACCTCGGAATCACCCGCGATCCCCTCTGGATTTGTAACCGTGGGCGGCAAAGTCACCGCTTCCGCCTCCACCAGAATGGTTTTCTGGGCCTGCATTTCGGATCTGTTGGCCAGATCATCAGCCAAAATCACATCGACAGGATAACTTCCGGCATTGGCGGGCGCTGTAATGCTGATCGTATAAGTGCCAGGCTGGCCGGCCTCAGGAAGCAATTCTTTTTCAACCCCCTGGATTCTGATTCTTACCTCATCCAGATTCGGTTCGGAAGAAATCACTACTTTTAAGGTCTGACCCGGTTGAACGACACCGGACGGCGATATTGTGATTGAATTTAGAACTGGGGGAAGAGTATCCACGTTGATCGTCACGGACTTTGAAACCTGACCTGAGCCGGACATTACGTAAAAAGTATGACTGCCAGCCGCGAGGCCCTTTGCCTGAAAACTGAAAAAGCCATCGCTGTCCGTTTCGGTATCGCCGATCTTCACATCATCATCAAAGATTTTGAGATTGATGTTCGGATCACCCTGCCCGGTAATAACCACAAGATTGGAACCGAATTTACCGCCATCGACGGGCGACTTGATGCTGAGCGAAGAAGTAACATCCGGTACGGTGATCGCCTGCTGGGGAATAACCTCAACCTCTTTTTCACCGGCAATTTTCCAGTTGTCTTTATCCAGAATCTGAATGAACTGCTGGCCCACCTGAGAAAAACGAAAAGCCAGATTAAAAGTAAACTTGCCCTGATCAGCCTCTTTGAACGTATATTCTCCGTTATTCGGAAGAACAGCATTTTCATCATCCGGCGTTGAAATAAGCACCGTGCCGGTATAATTCTTGGCAATATTTCCGTCTTTGTCGCGAGCCACAATGGTCAGCGTCTGATCTGTATTCACCTTCACCGTTGACGGTAAATCTTCAATGTCAAAGTGATCGACCGGCCCGGGAAGCACTTCCTGAGCATTGGCCGCGTTGATGATATCGGCCTGCAAAGCGCTGGTGGAAAAGAAGTTTCCGCCCACCGCCTTGGGGGTCGGAGCATAAAAGACAACCTCTTCCCTGTCCTGTAAGACTGTGTTGGCACTGGCGTCCATGGCCGAAAGCACTGAAACGCCTGTATTTTTTGATGTCATCCTGAAACTGGCCCGGCCGCTTTCATCGGTAATGCCCGTATTGATAGCGGTAATGTCATCTTCCGGACGGGAAGAAATAAGGCGAACCTGATGATCCCTGATCGGATTCCGGTAAGCGTCATAGAGTGTGACGGTAATAAAACTGCGGCTGGTACCATCCGCTTCCACCATTTGGGTTGTGGAAGAAACCATGGACTGCGTTTTGGAAACCTGATCGGGATAGACCGTAAAAGTATTTTGGGGCGATGCCTCAGTAGTGCCCGGGTAAACCAAAGCCACCTTATAAACGCCGGCCAGCTTGGTCTGGTGACCATATAGGTCCGCCCGTGCAATACCCTCCAGATCAGACTGCGCCGAAACACGTACAATTGAAGAATCAGGCTTTTCAACAACAAAAATGATTTCCTTGTTGGGACTCAGCATTGAGCTTTTGAGCATAGAAGCGTATCCGGCGACGGTATCGGTGCCATAAGCCCGCACATTCAGAAAGTCCGCGAACGCCGCGGGAACGAGTACCTGCAAAGTAATGGCGAAAGCCAGAGCGATAGATTTGATTTTTGTTTTTAGCATGGTATCTGGTAAATCTGATTTTTAAATCTTTACATTATAGCAAAAATAAGCCAAAAAAGCCAGTATACAAGGTATATCAAAACAACAAATCCAACCCCAACGCAAGCCCATTTAAAACAAAATTAAAACCGCTGCCACGGCCCGGGGTATACCCCCGGAGTACCGGAATTCTGTTGCACAAGGTTTGTGCAAAGTTTGTGCAAGATCTGTGCAAACTTTGTGCAACAGAATTCACATACCTGAAAAGTATCACCTGACCTTCACTATTTTAGATTGCTCCAAGTTTCCCAATCGATTTCGCGGCCCGGAAAAGCGACTTTCTCAAAGAGCCACTCATCCGTTACCCATTTTTTGACAGTTTCGTATAGCAACTGATCCAACCCTGTCTTTAATTCACTCTTCCGTACCCATAAAAAAACATCAGCTTCATAATCCTTTTTTCGGGAGGGAAAAATGTAAACACAGCCAAGACATTTGCTTTCATCAGGTGTCATCACCGTATAAGCGAAAGAGGATCTTTTCTTAAACTCTTCCTGATGCCATTTTAAGTCATCAATATCCTGTTCAGGCGTCATATTTGGATCCGGCCACTTACTATTGGGACCAAAAAATCCTTTTAGATGATCAACACTACTCATGACAGCAGCATAATCTTTCTCTGCATCATCAGTGCTGAGCATTCTTAAGCGAAACCGGTTATTTTCAAGCCCCTTCGGAACTTTAAAATCCTCCGGGACAAATATTGTGGGCAATAGTATAGTATTATATTCATTATTTTTCGCGCTTTTCGCGCTCCAGTATAATCACCCCGGCCCCGCCGGACAAATTCTTAAGGTGCCT
>JAHJFD010000055.1 GCA_018825145.1 Patescibacteria group bacterium | reverse complement strand
CCATTACATTCAGGGCAGCGTATCTTTTTTTGGGTGTTCTCATAAGCTTAGAATTAGTGATTATCCAGATAATCTTGACTTATGAGCTAACTGTAAACAGGAAATAACATTTTAACGCCCTATTTTTACTACGCTCGCGAACTTTGGCTTCAGATTCTAAACGATGTTTTACAGTTTGTCAAATCTTTTTTATAATAAACTTTTAAGTGTTGGATGTGGTCAAATTCTTCCCTACCTGATAAAATGCTTCCGGAAGTTATTAATTAATAAAAAACTTCATGGCAAATATTATAGCGACCATCATTTTGCTGGCTATCAGTCTTTTTGTGATCAATCTCTTCCCAATGGGCAAAGAATTCCTGGGAAGTATCATGGATTCTTTTAACGAAAAAAAGACCAATGTCATGGAGGAATACGAACGGGTGAAAACTGAAGTCGAGGATATCAACAAGACTGTAACTGAAACCAAAAGTAAGGTTGAAAAAACGGTTGAAACAGTGAGCAGTGCCATCGATACCGCCGCCAATGCTCTGAACAAAGTGAATAGCTTCCTTGGCAATGATGAAGAAGATGACGACAAACTCACCGAAGATACAACGACGGAAAATCCCGAAGAGGAGTAAGTATCACTTCTGAGCAACATTGATGGAGCATTGACCAGGCACTGATGGAGCATTGACTGGTTAATGTCAGCTATTTTTAATATAGCTACCGGTTCAACATCATCAGTGACAGGGCGGCGATGGCGGCAGTTTCGGTGCGGAGGATTCTGGGACCCAAACTAAATGGTTTGACGCTCGATTCTTTGGCAAGGGCCAATTCTGATTCACTGAGTCCCCCCTCCGGGCCGATTATGATCTGGATTTCACTCGCGCCTTTCATATCCTTTTCGTAGTCCGCCAAATATCTGGTCCCTTCATACTCGTAGGCTATAAAACCGTTTCTTAGTTTGCCCACAATTTCGTCGTAGTTTACCGGGTGACGGATGACCGGGATTTTCATTCGGCCGCACTGTTCGGTGGCTTCCATGGCAATCAGATGAAGGCGCTGAAATTTACTCATACGGCGATTTTCGGTTCGTTCGGTCACCAGCGGGAAGATTTCGCTGACGCCGATCTCGGTAGCCTTTTGCACCACCAGTTCAAAGAGGGCGGGTTTTTTGGGAATGGCCTGATACAAACTGACTTTTATTTTTGGTTCAGCCTTGTTCTTAAGTTCCTGCACTTTTTTAACCAGTATCCGGCGTTTGTTGATCTCCGCGATCTGAACCTGATATTCATTTTTACCGTCAAAAAGTCGGAAAAAGTCATCTGTCCACATGCGCAGGACTTTGCCCGCCTGATGTACGATACGATGGTCGAATATCTCAAGATAGTCCCGCTTGAAATCCAATGATGGAAGGTAGAACCGATGCAACTTAATCCTTATTAATGTAGATGTCGCGTGGCTTTGCTCCGTTGGCCGGCCCTATCATTCCGTGCTCCTCAAGAATATCGAGAATGCGGGCGGCGCGGGCGTAGCCTACACTAAGCCTTCGCTGAAGCAATGAGGCGGAAGCCTTACCAGTATCCCGAATAAGGTCCAGAGCATCGTTATACAGGCTGTCCTGATCCGTACCATCTCCACCGGAACCGACCATACCGGTATCCACCACTTCGGTTTCGGTCGTTTTGGTGATGCTTTCATCATAGGCGGGCTCAACTGTGAGCTTGATGCGATTGGTTACTTTTTCGATTTCTTTAGTCGACACGTAAACGCCCTGCACACGAATGGCGCGGCTCATGTTACCGGGCAGGTAAAGCATGTCTCCCATTCCCAGCAAGTCTTCGGCTCCGATGCCGTCGATAATTGTACGGCTGTCCACACCTGACGTCACAGTAAAGGCAATGCGGGTGGGAATATTGGCTTTGATTACACCCGTAATCACGTCCACACTGGGCCGTTGGGTGGCGATGATCAGGTGCATGCCCACCGCACGGGCCATCTGGGCGATGCGACAGATCAAGGCCTCGGTTTCCTTTTTGCTGGCCTGCATCATCAGGTCGGCCAGTTCATCGATGACGATGACAATGCGGTGCAGTGGTTTTGACTCGCCCGCGTTATATTCCTTGATGTTTTTGTAACCTTTCTCCGCGAATTCCAGATAACGGCGGTTCATCTCGGCACATGCCCATTTGAGGGAAGAATGAGCTTTTTCAGAATCGGTGATAACTGGTGTGAGCAGATGCGGAATGCCATTATATGGTGTGAGCTCCACGCGCTTTGGGTCGACCATAATAAACTTTAAATCCCGCGGCGAATTCTGATACAGTAGCGACAGCAGGAAGGTGTTCATACCTACCGATTTACCAGAACCCGTGGCACCGGCAATGAGCAGGTGCGGCATGGTTTCCAGATCGTCGATAACCGGCATGCCCGACACATCGCGACCAATGGCCAGACGCAGTTTGGACGGCATGCTGGCGAATTCCTCACTTTCCAGCATTTCGCGAAGGTGCACCACCATGCGTTTTTCGTTCGGCACTTCGATGCCTACCAGTGATTTCCCCGGAATCGGCGCCTCCATACGAATAGACTTGGCGGCAAGTGCTAACGCCAGATCATCTTTGAGGGTCGTGATTTTGGTCAGCTTGATCCCCTCACTCGGTTTTAAAGTGTACTGAAGCACCGTCGGACCAATGTTTACATCCTGCATGGTTACTTCGATTCCAAACTGCAGAAGTTTTTCGCGGATCCTCTCAGCATTATCTTTAAGTACCTTATCACTCACATAAACCTCGGAGCTGGCAGAAGAAAGCAGATCGAGCGGCGGAAGTTCCCAGCCGGAATAATCGATTTCGTCTTTTTTTATGACCGTCTCCTCTTTCTTTTGGATCCTGCCCGGCTTGTTGATCTCGATTTCTTTGAAGATTTTGTCTTCCGCCTTATTCGACGCCGATATCTCGTCTTCCTTTTTGGCCAGCAAAGGTTTTACTATGTTCAGCTCCTGACTGCCTTTGTCCAAAAGAGGAGTCAGTTTTTGGGGCTTCCTTACCCTGGTTTCAATTTTGAGCTGACGATTCGGGATCAGGGCGCGAATCATGTCGCGGATGGAGATTTCGAATGTAATGAGCGCTCCAATCAGAAACATCGAACACATGATCACTTTGGCCCCGAGGTCGGAGATAAACAGGCGCAGAAGCACTGACGTCAGAAAGCCGACATAACCGCCGTAAGCCTCCACGTTATCGAGCATGGCGGTCACTTCAGTCTTCATGTGCACGAGCCCCAAACCGGCAAAAATCATCAGGGTCAGACCCAGGTATTTGGTGGCATTCAGAGTAACCCGGCGGGCGAAAAAAAGCGTTATTCCCAGCCCCAGGAAAATGACGGGAAGCAGTACCGTGCCCACACCAAAAATCAGCCGCAGATAGGTATTCATCCATTCGCCTAATATTCCTGCCCTTCCGCTCATGAACAAATAGGAAATGATCGCGAGGCCCACATAAATCACGGCCCCGATTTCCCGGGTAATATTTGAGTCCAGTTCAATAGTGAAATCCTCTTTTGGCAGGCGTCTTGTTTTTCTGGCGGCGCCTAACTTGCGTTTTTTGACCATCGGTTTTTATTAGATAAGGGTTTTGATTTTACTACAAAATATTTGCTCTGCCCAGTTTCTATTATCGGGATTTTTTCTTTTTTACAGTAAGCTCGGGGAATAAATCCTTTTCCTCTTTTTCCAGTATCGCCTTGTATTCAAGCTTGTAGATATGCAAAAAGGCAAGCGCCAGAGTGAGTACGAAAGGCCCGAATATCAGCCCTTTCAGTCCAAATACAAAAGTACCTCCCAGTAAAACCAGCAGAGTGGCCAGCGGATGAAGATGGGCGGAGGAGCCGATTATGTAGGGTTTAATGACATTGTCGGCAGAACCCGCAATCAGCACCGACCAGGCCAGCAGAAGAACCGCTGTGATGTATTTTCCGCCGATAGCTGTAATGACCACCGCGGGCAACCAGATGACCATGGTGCCAATGTAGGGCACGGGCGAAAAAAGCGCCGCAATCACCCCCCAAAACGCCGCGTTCCCTATGCCGGCCACTGCGAACCCGACACCTACTAAGAAACCCTGTATGATGGCCGCTCCGAATATGCCGTAAATAATCCCGTAACTCAGTTTAGACAACTTGGTAAAAAGTTCCTGCCGGTAAATCCTGGACATAGGAAGAAGTGAGCGAACATAATTAACCAGCCGGTCCCCTTCCCGCAGGAAGTAAAACAGAGAAACGAGAAAAATAAGCAGGTGGACAAGAAACACTGAAAGATGTTTTAAAATGTTGGTCGTTTTTGAAAGCAGAAAACTACTGGCCACTCCTACCGCGTCCCTGGCAGTCTGCAGAAGGTCGGCCGTGGAAAAGGGGAGGTACTTAAAAACCCCCTCAATCTTGTGACTATAAGGGATCAGTTCCAGAATTTTTGAAGTGGTACTGACGTCGTTTGTTTCGACAATAATATTAATCCTATTACTAACAGCGACATAAGCATCGGCCGCCTGTTCGGCAACGAAAAAACCAAAAAGCGTGAAAGGAAGCAGAATGATGATAATGATGAGGATCATCGAGATCAGCGCTGAAAGGCTTCTTGAGAAGGGAATTTTTTTAATTATCCATTTGTGCGCCGGATAAACGGCGGCCACGATGATACCGGCAATCAGCAGGTCGACCCCGAAGGGGCTGATAAAGGTGATGAGCAGGGCTAAAAGAATGAGCAAAACACCCATCAAAAAGTACCTCTGAAAGCCGTTTATAGAGGTGTTAGATTTTTTGATCATGGTAAAGTGTTTAATCTTAATGTTTCCGGCCGAATTATAGTTGACAAAAAGCCTCAAGTAAACAAGACGCCGGGCCGGAAGTTATAAAAGGGTATCAATGTTTTCCGTTGTCAGCACTTCGGAAGTAATACTTCCGGCTGTCCGTGCCCCCATGACGCGCACTCGGATGTAGTTTTCTGTTACACCTTCGGCCCGGCCGGACAGGCGGGAATGCTCCCAAAGCACTTCCGCCTTTTTGCCGAGCTGGCTTTTAATAAACTCACTGCGGCATATATCGGCAACTTCCTGTAACTTTTTCACCCGTTCGCGTCTGAGCTTCACCGGAACCTGCTCCATTTTTGCCGCCAGCGTGTTCTGACGTTCCGAATAAGGGAAAATATGGGTTTTGGCCAGCCGGTTTTTTTTGACGAATTGTACGGTTTCTTTAAATTCGGCTTCCGTTTCGCCGGGAAAACCGACGATGATATCGGCAGTGATGGCAATGTCGGGTGAAATCCCGCGCAGCTTTTTGATGACGTCCGTCACCTGCCCGGCCGTATAGTTGCGACGCATTCTTTTGAGAACCGAATCGGAACCTGATTGGATGGACAGGTGAAGGTGGCGGGAGAAACGGGGGTTTTGCATAACTTTGTACCATTTTTCGTTGAAAAACTCGGGGCCGAGCGAGCCGGCGCGGACTTTTTTGATTCCGGTCTGCTCAAATATCGCCTCCAGAAGTTCGGCGAACTTGTTTTCATCTGGCCTGGTGGTAAGGCTGGCGCCGTAGGCACCGATGTTGATGCCGGTAAGCACCACTTCGTTAAAACCATTTGCCACATGTTTATTTATTTCGTTGATGATTTCTTTTTGTGGGCGGTTTTTTGATTTTCCGCGGGCTGAAGCGATGATGCAGTAAGAACAATAATTGTCACAGCCGTCCTGAATCTGTACCAGGGCACGGGAACGGGTGAAAGCTTCGCCCGAAGTGATCAGACTGGCATCATCGCACTTTTTCATGTCGCTTATGTTGGATTCCAGATATGTTATCACCTCCTGCATGCTGCCTAAGAGCACGTCGACCTCAGTGATTTCTTCAAAAACCTTCTTCTGCGCGCGGGCGGCGCAGCCAAATACAATAGTTTTAAGTCCGGAGTTATTGTTCCTGGTTCGGCGGACCAACTGGCGGGATTTTCTGTCGGCAATGGAAGTGACGGTACAGGTGTTGATAATGGCAAAATCCGCCTCGGACTCTTCGACGACCGGTACCTTGTTTTTAATTGCCCACCGGAGAATTTGGTCGAGTTCGTAACGGTTATTTTTACAGCCGGTCATACTGAGAGCGATCTTCATAAAGGTTTTACTTTTTAAAAAATCGTTCAATGTGTTATATTTGCTCACTTTAGAGACTATCATAGACATTGAATTTAATTAACTCATCTAAATAATCAAGCATATTCCAATTATGCATTCATATAAAAATCTGATTAATGGCAAGTGGGTAGAAGAAGGATGTGGGGGCAGTTTTGAGGTTTGTAATCCATATACTGAAGAAGTAATTGGCACCGTTCCAAAACTCGATATTGACACAATTGAAAAGGCTATTAAAACAGCTTCCGCATACCATCCTCAGCTAACAGCTTATGAACGTTATGAGATTTTAAGGGGAACGGCTGAAGAAGTCCAGGAGAGGAGAGAGGAATTAAGTCATCTTATTAGTTCTGAATCCGGAATCTGCTTAAAATCCACTTATCATGAGGTAGAGCGCGCTAACCAAGCCCTTCTCTTCTGCGCTGAAGAAGCCAGACGACTGGAAGGTCAATCTTTTCCGGGAGATATTATTCCGGGAGTAAGAAACAAAATAGGAATGACTATTTACCAACCTGTAGGTTTGGTTTTAGCCATTACCCCTTTCAATCACCCCCTTAATCAAGTGGTTCATAAAATCGGCCCCTCCATTGCTGCCGGGAATACTACGGTTTTAAAACCCTCAGAAAAAACTCCCCTGACAGCCATTCGTTTTGCCGAGATATTGTTAAATAACGGGCTACCTCCGCAAATGCTTTCTGTGCTGACTTGTGATATCAATAAAACCACAGACCGATTACTCAGAAATCCTCATTTTGATATGGTCACTTTTACTGGAAGTACACAAGTTGGTGAATACATTCATGAACGAATTGGGGTCAAAAAAACACTTTTGGAATTAGGTGGCAATAGCGCTTTTATTGTCATGGATGATGCAGATGTTGATAAAGCCATTGATATTAGTGTTAAGGGAGCTTTTGCCAATTCCGGTCAACGGTGTACATCCATTAAGCGTCTACTAGTCCATGAAGAGGTGGCTGATCGATTCATTCCACGTTTTGTTGACTCTGCTATGCAACTCAAATGCGGAGATCCTTTCGACGAAGCAACAGATGTAGGAACTGTAATAGACGAAGAAGCTGCTAAAAGGATTGAGCGCGTTGTCGGTTTGGCCATTCAGGATGGCGCAAAGCTTTTGTACGGAGGCGAAAGGAACAAGGCACTTTACACTCCAACTGTACTAGATGAAGTGGATCCGGGAAGTGAGATAGTCACCGAAGAAACATTTGGTCCTACTGCCCCAATTGTTCGCTTCAAAACACTCGAAGAGGCTATTCAAATTACAAATTCCACACGATACGGTTTGCAAGCCGGAATTTGCACCTGTAATATTAATGTAGCGTTTAAAGCCGCCAGAGAAATCCGCACTGGCGCCGTAATCATAAACGAGGGTCCGGGTTTTCGCATTGAATCCTTTCCCTTCGGCGGCATTAAAAAAAGCGGCATCGGCCGCGAAGGAATTTCCTTCGCCGTTCGTGAAATGAGCCATTTAAAATTGATCGTCATATAATGCTTGAAATACTTACCGATTTAATTTCCCAGAATCTGATTCTTTTTTACTGCATTGTCCTTTTTAGTTCTATTGTGTCCTCCTCTTTAGGAATCGGAAGTTTTATTCTGATACCCTTTGCCGCCATCATTTACGGCCCTAAAGCCAGTGTCGGAATTATAACAGTGTATTTTCTGGTGCAGAACATTAACAAACTGATTTTTTTTAAGGGGCACGCCAATAAAAAAATAGCCAAAATCATCATACTATGGTCTATTCCTGGTGTGCTGGCAGGTAGTGTTCTTTTAGGTTATTTACCGGCTTATTTATTTGAAAAAATATTGGGAGTCGCGATTATTTTGTTTCTCTTAAATGATCTTCACACTTTTATTTCAAAAAAACAGAGCAAGAAGTCAATTCCTCTTTTCGGCTTGCTTTACGGCTTTTTCTCCGGACTGCTTGGCAGTGGGAATGTAATTAAAGGGCCGCTTTTCTTAAGTATCGGCCTTTTGAAGGAATCCTATATCGCCACTTATGCCCTGACATCCTTCTTTATGAACATTCCCAAAATTGTCATCTATTCCTGGAACGGTGTGATTACGGGAGACACCTTTGTTCAGGCTCTACCATTTGTCTTTCTTTCCTTTGTTGGCACTTTTATTGGCCGTAATGTTATAAAACGGATTAAAAGCCATTGGTTCTACGGAATTGTCTTTATCTTTTTCATAATTTCTGCTATGTTGCTCATCCTCTAAATAAGAAGATGAAATGGTAGACATGCCCCACGCTGATTATGAATCGATGATTGGAGTCATTGAAAAACGCCTTCAGTTGAAGCTGTGGCCTAAAGGCACTCCGCGAGTTTTAGCTAACTCACCTGAAAGAATAGAAATTGTGCAGCGTATTTATAGGCTTATAAGCGAGGAGGCAGGCCTAATTGGAACCTGCAAAGACAATGCTGGCCAGGTTCAGACTGAGGCAGAACAAAAGCTTCATGACGTCCGGGAACAAATCCTTTTTGTCTTTCAACTGCTTCGCGCACCATTATGTTCAGACACCCATCAACCTATTGAAGTGGCCGGGCACCGTGTAAAATTGGTCGCATCCAATATACGCCAGCCCGACTTCAATTGGAGTAATACCGAACTCTCAAAAGAAGGAAAAGCGCACGAAGGTGATCTTGCCCTTGCCGAAGTGACAACCGACTCCGGTTCCACCATCCGTATTGAAGACTATTATGGAAGGGATGAAAGAATCTATCGTGGAGACCGTGTGATTGTTGTGTTCGGCAACCGACGCACCGGCACCTCCGAATTCGGCGAAATTCCTGAAGAAGGCTGGAATATTAGTAGTGACAACATTGTTGATCTGATGTGCCATGGAGGAATTGTTGGCTGTATACGGGAAATTCCTGCACGTATGATCCAGACACCGACCAGACTAAAGGTTCTAGGACTTCTGCAAGAAAAAGGTCGTAATCTGAACCTGTGTGATCTATTTCCTGAATGGGATAGAAAGCTGAAACCCTCGGCTCCTATCATAGCCAATCTGGGGAGCGGAGCGGAATTAGGCAAAACCACTACAGCTGCCGTTCTGATCCGCGCGCTAAAAGCACAAGGGCTAATAGTGGCAGCCAGTAAAATGGCCGGAACGGGACGTTATCGTGATTTACTGGAATTACGCGACGCTGGGGCGGATATCTTCCTGGATTTCCCTGATGTGGGGTTACCATCTACATATACAACAGCAGAACGATATATTCCCGCCATTCGTACACTGATTAACCGTCTGAATGAAGAAGCGCCTGATGTTATCGTGGCTGAATTCGGAGGGGATATTATTGAGGCAAATATTCCGACTTTTCTTCAGCACCCTGAATTTAAACCGCTGGTGCAAGCTATTCTGCATTCTTCAGGAGATATACTTTCAATGAAAGGCTCCTGTGATTATTATAGGAAATGGGGTTTTAGCCCTGATAACATCCCCTTTTATCTGACTTACCCCAAAGGACGTAATAATTATGGTTCGTCGATTCGTATTCAGGAGCAGTTAAATTTACCCGCCTTCGATAATCAATCCGACAGAGAGGCCACGCAAGTTATACAGAATGTATTTAATCGGATCAGCCTTGAAAAGATTAGTCCCCCTAATTATTAAATATGGATTTTAAAGGTGCCGATATTTTATCCGTTAATGATCTGACGCTTGAAGATGTAAAGCATATTATGGAAGTAGCTGATGAAATGCTTCCTTATGCCAGTCGCGAACGAATTACACGTGTTTTGGAAGGAGCGGTTCTCGCTAATATCTTTTTTCAGCCCAGTACCCGCACGCGAGTGAGTTTTGGATCGGCTTTTAATCGACTCGGAGGTGCAGTGAGAGACATTATTGGGGTAAGTTTTTCATCAATTGTAAAAGGAGAATCCATACATGATACTAGCCGGGTCATAAGCGGCTACGCCGATGTAATGACTGTACGTGACCCCAAAGAAGGAGCAGTGAAAGAATTCGCAGATGCAACCCAAATTCCCGTTATCAACGGGGGAGACGGCCCGGGAGAACACCCTACGCAAGGGTTACTTGACATCTACACTCTGTACCGTGAACTTGCGCAAATCGATGGAATGACCATCGCTATGATCGGGGATCTGAAAAACGGACGGACTGTACATTCTCTGTCGAAGCTACTGGCTCTCCACAAAAACATTAGATTCAAATTTATTGCTCCTCCTAAGCTCCAAATGCCGCATGAAACTTGTGAATACATCATGGACAAAAACCATAACCACAAAATAGTTACCGTGAAGGATCTCGCTGAGGGAATCAATGACGCCGATGTGATTTATGACACACGGATTCAGGAGCAATGTTTCGAGTCAGAAGCAGAATTCCAACATTTTCAGGGAATGTATAAAATTAACCGGAATATTGTAAAAAAGCACTGCAAAAAAACTGTGTTGATTTTACACCCTCTCCCACGAGACAGCCGACCTGAATCGAATGAACTGGATCACGACTTGAATGGACTTAGAAACCTTGGGATTTTTCGTCAGACTGATAATGGCATCCCAATACGTATGGCGATTTTTGCTTTAGTGCTTGGGGTGGTTGATAAAGTCCACAAATCCTCCCGACAGGTTGAATGGTTCGTCCCAAAACAAATCGACCCGGAATATCCCGAAGAAATGCGGACTTTATTGGTTAAAACTGACAAAAAAACTTCTGATTAAGCCTTCGGTTTTTTCCATCAATTGACTTCAGGCAAAAGCCAAATTACTATAGCACACCGACGGCCCATAGCTCAGCTTGGCAGAGCACCGGGGTAAAAACCCGAATGTCGCTGGTTCAATTCCAGCTGGGCCGACTGCGGGCTATCTCCGTGGCGTAATACAATAAAAAGCGCTCTCCGGGGGTGCCTTCCGGATCGGACTGGTTCCGGTCCCTTCCGAGGGTGCAAGATAACGTCCTGCATCCTCGTTTTTTAATTAGGTAAATCGCTTCCTACCTTGTTGCCAAAAATGCCTTCCCATTTATCGGCATAGGCTTTGGAATAGCCTACGGAAGTTCTGCCTGAGGCATTTTTCTCACATTCCCGGCCACGTTCTAAGACGTCACTAAGCGCATCCCGCCTGAAGCTAAGTTTAATCGCCAACCTTGCCACGCACTCTGCTATTACCTTTCCGGGGAACCCCATAGTTTCAGGAAGATCCCTCCGGATAAAAGTATCTACCCGAATTTTCCTCTCTCCTTGTGTAACAAGAGCTGCTGCCACATGATCTTTCGGGTCCGGCTTATTCTTTGAATTAGGCATCTTTATTAGGAGTTATTATTTAGGAAAATTATCCTATAATCTTTCCTATTATATGTCAACAAAACTATGGCAGGAGGGGGTGTGAGCAGTTACAACTATGGCCGCAAAAAATTAAATAGCTTACCGGTCTCGTGAAGTATCAAAAACGCGACAGCGCCTATGAGAGGGTAGGTCAGATCGCCTGTTGTCAAACTGCCAAATCCGAACCAAATTGAGAGGGAAGGAATGTAAATCAGAAGTGAAATGACAATGAGTGAAATTACAAAAGAGCCCCAGAGCTGAGGATTGGTAAACAGATGACGGGTGAAGATCGTCCGCTCTGACCTTCGGCTTAGAATGTTCATAAACTGGCAGAAAATGATGCCGGTGTAAGCGGCAGCGCGGGCGGATTCGACGGTGCCGGAACCGAACTTGTAAACCATAAAGAAACTAAAGAATCCGGCGGCCCCCATCCAGAAACCATAGAAGATCAGGTTCAGATAACTCTGGCGGTTGATAATATGGTCTTTTAGATCACGGGGCGGTTTTTCCATCAATGTCTTCTCCGGCGGATCGAAAGTCATGGCAGTGAGGGGCAACATTTCACCAACCAGGTCGATAGCCAGAATCTGAACCGCCGTAATTGGCGCGGGAAGACCAAAGGCAACACCGATAAAGCCCAACAGCACGCAGGTCAGCTCGCCGTTGTTGGAGGTAATGGATGAAAGAATGGTATGTCTTAAGTTCGCAAAAATTGTTCTGCCTTCACCGATGGCGCGGGTGAGGGTGCTGAAGTTATCGTCGAGCAGAACGATTTCGGAGGCTTCTTTGGCGACTTCGGAACCCATCTTACCCATAGCCACACCGATGTCGGAACGCTTCAGGCTGAGCGTGTCATTTACTCCGTCACCGGTCACAGCCACCACTTCGCCCATTTGTTTGAGCAGGGTTACAAGCCGGTACTTGTCTTGGGGTGACACGCGCGAGAAGATGACGGAGCGGGCCTTCAGAATTTTTTTCAGCTTTTGGTCGGACAACCGTTTAATCTGGTCGCCGTTATAAACCGGAAGCTCCCCGTCATCGTGCTTCATACCAATGCGCTCAGCTATGGCCTTGGCCGTGATTTCGTTATCGCCCGTAATCATCATCACGCGCATGCCTCCTTTATATACCCGCTCGATTGCCTCCTTTACGCCCAGGCGGGGCGGGTCGATCATGGTAACAAAACCGGAGAAGATGAAGTTTTTCTCGGTTTTTTTGATACTGAAAGTCTTTTCGGATTTTGGAAAATCCCGGTAAGCCAGGGCAATGACCCTAAGCGCCTGAGCGCTGAAATGGTCCCCCTGTTTCATGATGGACTTTCGCATTCCATCCGTTAAAGGCACAATTTCTCCTCCGATTTTCGCCTTGTCGCATACCGTTAAAATGCTTTCGATGGCCCCTTTCATGTAACCGATGTGCTTACCTTTGTGCTGGCGGATAATGGTCATGCGCTTGCGGTCGGAATCGAAAGGAAGTTCATGAAAAAGCGGAAAGCGCTTATCGAGGTCGGCCGGTTTTAGCCCCACCTTCATGGCCAGCGGAGTGAAGGCGGCCTCGGTGGGATCACCGATGGCATACCAGCCGCGATGATTTTTATCGGGTGGTTCCACGCGCCCGTTGCTGGCCAAAAAACCATCTTCAAAAAATTGCTTAAGAAATTCAAAAGTTTTTTTGTCGATTTTTTTGCCGTTCTCCAGCACTGAGCCTTTCGGTTCATAGCCTTCTCCGGTCGTTTCAAACACTCTGGCTTCACATCCTTTTTTGGTCTGGCAGTCTAGAATGACACAGTGAGTAATGGTCATCTCGTTTTTGGTCAGGGTGCCGGTTTTATCGGAACAGATGACGGTGGTGGAACCCAATGTTTCGACGGAGGACAGTTTTTTGACCACGGCCTTTTTTTTGGCGAGCCGGCCCACCCCCAAACTGAGGGCTACCGAAATTTGGGCAGGAAGCCCCTGAGGTACGCAAGCCGCCGCCACACTGATGGCAAAAAGGATAGAAAGCTGAATACTCAGACGTATGCTTTCGGCCTCACCAACGTTCAAAAAGAAGTTGATGATAAACAGGGAAAGAGCGATGACTCCCGCGATTTTGGTGAGGGACTTCGCCAGAATATTGATTTCACGCTGAAGGGGCGACAGATCGTGATGAATGCTTTCGGTCTGCTTGGCAATGCGTCCGATGGCCGTGTCCATGCCCGTTCCGTAAACCACACCGTAAGCGTTTCCTTTGGCTACCGTCAAACCCATAAAAACCGAGTTGTCCTGATTGGTCAGGGTGGTTTCGTGGTCGATGATCAGATCAGCCCACTTTTCCTGAGGCACTGACTCGCCCGTAAGAACGAAGTCGTTGGTACTAAAATTGGTGGTTTCGGTCAGGCGAACATCCGCCGGAACAGAGCCGCCCTCTTCCAGGTAAATCAGGTCACCGGGAACCAGGCTGAACTGATCTACTTCCAGCCTTTTCCCCTCCCGGATCACGATGGCTTTGGCCTGAATGATGCGCTTCAGGGATTCAAGAATTTTTTCGGCTTTGTACTCCTGATAAAAACCGATCACCGAATTCACAAAGACGATTACCAGAAGAATGGTGCCGCCCCTAAAATCACCTAAATAGTAGGCCAAAAACGCGGCAACGATTAAAACGATGATTAGCAAATCCTTGAACTGGTCAAAGAAACGAAAGATCATGGGTCTTCGTTTGCCTTCTTTGAGTTCATTGTGACCGTATTGCGTAAGCCGCTTTTCTGCTTCAGACTGAGTCAGGCCTTTTTTACCGTCCGTTCTGAGCTTCTGAATGGCCTCTTCAGCCGAAAATTGGTAAAAATATTGTTTTGGATTTTTAGTCGGCATAATTTTTTCTTTATTTGCCTCATTTTAGCATAACCGTTTTAAATGTTTTCAATTTGTTGACCGTTTCAAGATATTTTGGTTTTGCAATTTTTTTTGCCTTTTCAGATGTAATTCGGTTATACATCCAATCGATTTTGTTACGGATTTTTTCTTTGCCAAGAGTTTTTACTGTTTCTGTAACATGTTTATTGGCATTCGTATAAAAATAACTGATACTATCAGCATCTTTTATTAAATCTGACTCCTCATCACCCCCTTCTTCATGGTGGGCGATCATATTGCCGATTCTTTTTATGCCTTTCTTATCGTAACCCTTACTTTCCAAAAAATTACAAATTATCTTAGAGCCTTCTTGCTGATGATGTTTTAACAAATCTGGATCATTCAATTCGATATTTTTGAATGTATTTTCAGTATTTGTTTCTCTAAAAGCCCTCTGTATATCGTGTGCATATGCTGCGATTAGTATGGGCTCATCAGCTTCCGGTCTTAGTTCCTTAATCCAATGGAGCGTGCTTTCGAAATGAGCAACACTTTTTCCTGTTGCACATTTTTCAAAAGATTTATTAACAAATTTTATTACTTGCTCTAGCATCACGCTTGAGATTAGCACCTACAACATTTATTGAAGTATAAGAACTTATCTGGTTCGCCTTTCAATACATGAATTAGTGATTTAAACTTCGCTTATAACATCAAAGCCTTTAAAGCTGCCTGTTATGGCGAGTCCAATGATTTTACCTCGGCATATATCCTTATCTTTGATTTGTGAAGCAGTTTCATTCAATGTGGCGCCGGAACCAACTGCATCATCCACAAGCAATATATTCTTATATTTTTGGTTCTCGTCGACAATAATAGTTGAGCGCGCGTTTTCAATGCGATCTTCAATTTTACTTAATGTTTTTTGCGGAACTGCGATTTCTGTTTTGACCTTAACTATTTTGATTTTTGGTATGCTAAGTAAGGAATTGTTCTCCAGTTCTTTCATAAACTGAATCTCTCTTTTAACAGTTGGTGGTATAAAGCCAACAGCATCTATGTCATATTCCTTAATTAATAGTTGTATTTGAGGCTCAATATCTGATATCAATTCCTTTATCAGCACTTTGTTTTGGCTTTGCTTTGCATACAAAAGCATTTGGCCCAATTTTGTTTTGCCAAATCGCTCAATACTGTAGAAATCAAGATAGAAAATATGATCCAAGAATACTTGTGGAAAAGAGCTTCTAAATTTTTTAATGCCATCAATAACCCCATTCTTTTTGAAGGCATTATATTTTTCCAGGGTACTTACATATTCTCGTGCGGTTTTTTCAAGTGGCTGTCTGGTTTTTTGACACCAAAGAGCAAAACCTTCTACACCCTGTTTCCGCTCCCCCTTGGGCGTAATATTCAAGAATGAGTCTTCAAGAATCTTTCTGGTTTTTTCATCTATATCTTCAATCTCGATATTCGCTTTTGGCAGTGCCTTATTCAAATAGTAGAAGACTTTAGGCGGTCTGCCTACTTTGTAAATTTTTTTGTTTTCGAGCAGTTTAGCGAATTGTTTAAATAGCGCCTGACTACTAATTCCAAGGTAGTTTTTCAAATCTTTGGCAGTGGTTTGCCCTTTTTCGCCAATATATTTTATGATTTTTTCTGCTGTGTCTGTTGTCATGTTTAAATTTTAGCATAGTTTATAGTTTACTGTCAACTATCAACTATCAATAATTGCATTCATTTTAACTCAGTTATGTGCGAAGTGTTTTTGTATATACCTTTTGATAAGGGGTGGATGGCGACGTTATTTTTAGGCCGCTTTCTGTGAAGTATATAGGGATTGTCAGGCAAAAAAGTATGTTATTATAGGTCAGCATGAAAAATATTCGCAATTTCTGCATCATCGCCCACATCGACCACGGTAAATCCACCTTAGCAGACCGGTTTTTGGAAGTGACTAGTACGATTGAAAAACGCGATATGAAGCATGGTCAGATGCTGGACACCATGGAGCTGGAACAGGAACGCGGGATTACGATTAAACTGCAACCGGTTCGCATGGACTACAAAGGTTATATTCTGAACCTGATCGACACCCCCGGCCATGTGGATTTTACCTATGAAGTGAGCCGTTCACTCGCTGCCTGCGAAGGCGCGATTCTGGTGGTGGACGCGACGCAGGGTATTCAGGCCCAGACGCTGGCCAACCTGTATATGGCTATGGAACACAATCTGACCATTATTCCGGTGGTCAACAAAATCGATATGCCTCAGGCGGATCCTGAGCGGGTTAAAGATGAGATTGAAAACATGTTAGCCATTCCCCGTGATGAGGTGATTGAGGTGTCGGCCAAAACCGGACAGAATGTTGAAGAAGTCCTGCAAGCGGTCATCGATCGGGTGCCAAATCCTCTGGAAGGAGGTCTTCGGAAACAACTCTCAATCAATTCCGATGACGAAGCTAAGGCGCTGGTTTTTGATTCAGTTTACGATACTTATCGCGGTGTAGTGAGTTATGTGCGTTTGGTTTCGGGAACTTTTAAGAAAGGCGATAAGCTCCGTTTTCTGAATGCCAAAACTGACATAGATGTGACGGAGCTGGGCTACTTCCGCCCCAAGTTTGAGCCCAAGGACGTTCTTCTGCCTGGCGAAGTGGGATATGTGGTGACCGGCCTGAAGTCAGTCGGCGAAGCTCGCGTCGGTGATACTATCTGGAAAGGAGAGAAGGAGAAAATTAGCTCGGCCACCCCTTTGCCGGGCTACAAAAAAGTGGTGCCCATGGTTTACGCGGGAATTTACTGCACGGAAGGCGACGACTTTCCAATGCTTCGCGACGCCCTGGAAAAACTGACCCTGAATGACTCGGCTCTGATTTATGAACCGGATCAGTCCCCTGCCCTGGGTTCCGGATTCCGTTGTGGATTCCTGGGGCTTCTGCACATGGACATCGTTCAGGAAAGGCTTGAGCGCGAGTATGATGTGGACATTATTGTGACCGCTCCCTCGGTTTCGTATCGGGTGAACATGAAGTCCGGCGAACAGATCACTATTTCGGCTCCGTCCATGCTGCCTGATCCGTCTATCATTAATTCCATCGAAGAGCCCTGGATTAAAATGGAAGTAGTCTGCCCCAAAGACACGGTGGGCGGAGTGATGAAACTCGTTCAGCAACGCCGTGGTACTCACAAAAACCTGACTTATATCGACGCGGATCGTGTTCTTTTGTTTTTTGAAATGCCTCTGGCCACGGTGATCATCGATTTTTATGATGGTCTCAAAAATGTCAGCAGTGGTTACGCCTCTATGAACTATGAGTTTATCGAATACCGTGTAGAGAATCTGGTTCGTCTGGATATTATGATCGCGGGAGACAAGGTGGATAGTCTGGCCACCATGTGCCACCGCACCGAGGCCGAGGCTTTGGGCAGGCGGCTCGCCAAAAAGCTGAAAGAAGTGATTCCGCGCGCCCAGTTTGCCATTCCTATTCAGGCGGCTATTGGCGGAAAAATTGTGGCCCGTGAAACTATTTCGGCCTTCCGCAAAGATGTAACGGCTGGATTATATGGCGGCGACGTCACCCGTAAAAACAAACAACTTCAAAAACAGAAGAAAGGGAAGAAACGAATGAAGCAGATGGGCTCGGTGAGTCTTCCCCAAGACGCCTTTCATGCTATTTTAAAAAAGGACTGATGTTTACTGGAATCATTGAAAACACAGGCGAAGTTAACAGTGTAAAAAAGAATGTAATTATTATCAAAGCACCTGAACTTGCCAAAGAATTGAAAATTGGCAGCAGTATTTCTGTGGATGGCGCCTGTTTGACTGTAACTAAAAAAGATAAGGATTCTTTTGAAGCTGATGTGATGCCGATTACTTTTGAGCGAACCACCTTGGGGCTCAAAAAGAAGAATGATTTGGTGAATCTGGAACTGGCTATACTTGGTTCCAAGCGTTTTGAAGGGCATATTGTGGCTGGGCATGTGGAAGGCACTGCTGAGCTATTGGAAATGAAGATTGTGGAGAATGCTTATCATCTGACCTTCAGAATTCCGGAGAATTTAAGCTGTTATGTGGTTCAGACTGGCTCTATCGCCATCAACGGCATCAGCCTGACCGTGATGGATGTGGATGGCGAGAAGTTTAGTGTCGGAATTATTCCGCATACCTGGGAGAACACCAATTTACACACTCTGAAAGTGGGTGATAGAGTAAATATTGAAACAGACATTCTGGCCAAATACGCTGAAAAAATAGGACTAACGACTAAGAACTAAGTGTAATGAGCTCTATAAAAAAGAACATCGCCGGCAAAAGCTTTAAGGCCAACAAAGGCCTGAAAGTCGGTATTGTTCAGAGTGAGTATAATTCTGAAATCGGAGACGCTTTATACAAGAATTGTCTGAGCACGCTTTTGAAATCCGGCGTTTCTGAGAAGAATATAAGGACGGTCAAGGTGCCGGGCGCTTTTGAAATCCCTTACGCCTGCCAGAAACTGGCATCCTCAAAACAGTATGACGTCATTATCAGCCTTGGCGTTATCATCCGGGGTGAGACGCCTCACTTTGAATATATTGCGGGCTCCTGTTCTAAGGGTATAATGGACGTAAGCCTGAGAACCGGAACCCCTGTCATATTTGGCATCCTGACCGTCAACAACCTTTCTCAGGCAAAAGCCCGAGCCGACAAAGGCACCGAAGCCGCCCTGTCCGCCCTGCAAATAGCCAATCTTAATTTCTGAAAAAATGCAAAAACTCACTCTAAACATCACTGATTATTCCGATCTTCCAAACACGAAAATCATTTATTTTGACGGTGATTTTGACGGTTACGCCGAAGAAACCATCGCGCAGATTCAGAATGAAGTAGATCAGGCCACTCCGGGCCGCATTCTTATTTTTGAATTCTCAAAACTAAATTATCTGAACAGTTTTGCCATTGGCCAGCTGGTGGCCTGGCATAACATCATGAACACAAAAAAGGGCCAGATTCTGATCGTGGGAATAAACAGAAACATCCAGGATATTTTTTCCGTTCTCGGAATCGGAAGTGTATTTAAAATCCACAGCAGCCTGGAGGAACTAAAGGCGAATCAGGCTTAAGCTTTCTTTCTATTTTCGAGCTTTCTCTGCCCCTGCATCATTTCTTCAAGGTCGGTGAGCATTTTGAAGTAGACGTTTTCCATAAAGTCCCTCAGCTTACTTACGTCTATGTGAGTTTCCTGCATGGTCAGAAAATTCCGCATTATAAAGGCCGAAAGCTGAACGAAAGGCGGTGAAATTTCTTTGATAAGCTCGTTTGTGTTTTTAGTTACACTTTTAATAAGGACGCTGTCCAGAGTTCTGTGCGGTTTATGGGCGGCCGCCACGGTAATATTTCCAATCCATTTATCGATTGCCATTTTTTGTGCCGGATTCAGAGCGTGAACATCTTTGTATTCAGGTAATGCCAGGGCGGTCTTTCCGGCCTCTTTGATGATAGTCTGAATTTCTTCTGAAGCTGTGCGATCCACCAGCGACAAGACCGCAATGATAAGCTCTGAAGGAATGTCCTGAGCAACGCATCGCGAAATCAGCAAAAAGAGGTCCGTGCCGCCCCCACCCTGCTGAGAGAGAAACTGAACAATAATGTGAGCGAGCCTGTCATCATGCGCGCGCGCCTTGCCTTCTTCTTTCTGAAGCTGCTGCATCGCCTGCTGAGCCCTCTTCATTTCTTCACGAAACTGTTCATCTGATTTTTCGTCATGTTCTTTGGCGGCCGGCGCGCCGAATAGTTCAAAATCTCCCGCTTCTGCCATAAATGAAAATTAAAAAACCACGTACGAGTCTACATGGTTTTATGGATTTCGGAAAGCTACGGTGATTTAGGCCGACATGATGTTTACAAATTTGTTGCGATAAACGCGTCCATCGTACTTCTTCTGTCTCTTCTCGGAAAACTTGACCACGCCGTTCTTCAGGGCAAAAAGAGTAAAATCCCTGCCGGTTCCGACATTGTCGCCAGCAAAAAATGTATTCCCTTTCTGACGCACGAGAATGTTCCCGGCCAATACCTTTTGCCCTGCGTAAAGCTTAACGCCTAAGCGTTTCGCTTTTGAATCCCTGCCGTTTTTGGTGGAGCCACCTGCTTTTTTGTGAGACATAATTTATTAATTGAAGATTGAAGATTGAAAAAATATTTTCAATCGGAAAGCGTAGGGATTTTATAGTTAAATAATCCTTTTTGCAAGGGAAATTTAACTTTTTTTCCAGAATATACTATCGAAATACCTGGGTTCTGTGGGTACTTTTGGGAGCGAGCGCACGGTAAAACGGAACCCCGTACCTGACAATTCTGGTTTTTTTTCAACATCAAAGAAGTTCTGCGTGCCATCGATTATTTTAAAAGTTTCCCGTTTCCCGTCGACGTAAACCATTACCAGATACCTGCGGCTATTTTCACTTTGGTCGGGCCATACAAGGTGATAAGCATTTTCATTTTCCGTCATCTCAACCTGGAAGGGTTCGGGATCCGGATTATTGCAGATGCGGCGCGTGGTTTGCACGGGTGTAATGTAAAGTTCCGTCCATGGAGCCAATTCCCCTTCCTTGTTACCGGCGGTAATGTAGAAGTAATAGGGCTGATCATTGACCAGCTGAAGAATCCGTATGGAATTACCGCGGGCGCGCCTCAGGGCGGGCATCTGACTTAAAGTGAAGTCATTCGAATCTATCGGATATTTGCTGTGGGCAACAAAAACGTACCAGATTTCGTTATCGGGGAAGGCATCCCAACTTAAGAGAGCCTGATTGTTTTCGGCCTGATACTGAAGATTCCTTATTGGTGATTCCAGTACACTTGAGTCTGGTTCTATTGTTTCTAAAAAAGTTGCTGACTTGATTTCACATTTTCCCTTTACTTTTGGCAGGTACAGCGTGGCACCATTCAGGCTTGATTGCGGCGTGTAAACGTAAGCCTCTTTGTTCTCGTAATCTCTCAGATACTTACAACCAGCCCCATAATCTATTTCATAACGGCTGCCCTTCCAGTTGACCTCGGCCAGGTGTTCCGTTGTCAGGACGTTGGATGCGGGAATACGTTTTAAAATCGTAAGATCGGAGGAATAGGGGCCAAAATTGTAAACCTTGCAGATTTCATTGACCGCCACTTTTGCCTTTGTTACTTTGTCGCCCGACCAAAGAATCTGCATGGGGAACTCTGTGGACATAGTGCGGCAAGCAGGATTATGCTGCAAAAGGAGCCTGTCCCCATTGCTTCTTTCCACGACAAGATCGTCTGTGTCATCCCAGAATTTAATCACGCGCACGCTTTCCAGGCTGTCGGCATAAGCCGGCAGGGCGGTAAAAATGATCAGGGCGAGAATTAAGAATAGATTTCTTTTTTTCATGATTCTTTGCTTTAATTGTCATGATTATAGCACGCAAAAAAATACTCATCCACAATGAAGGTCATGTTTTACAACATAGCTTACGGTACAGGAATGAATGGCTCATGGAGGCAGTATCTTACCCGGAGTTTTCGTTTTTTCTGGCTGCCTCTGCGCGCGATGAAAAAAATGACTGAAGCCCTTAAAAAAGAGAAACCCGACGTGCTATGTATGGCGGAAGTGGATAACGGTTCATTCAGAAACCGCTTTCGCTCTCAGGCCCGGCAGATTGCCAGGAAGCTACAGCTCCCCTACTTTAAATCAGTGACCAAGTATCGCCACCATTCCATCTGGCAGTATATGACTATGATCCGCAGACAGCACGACGCCATTCTGTCAAACAGGAAAGGTGAATTCAGGACGCATCAGCTGAAATCAGGCATGAAGAAACTGGTGCAGGAATTTGTTGCGGAAGGAATCAGCATTTTTACCGTGCATCTGGCGGTTTTAAGCCGGCGAGTGCGTCGCAGACAGCTTAAAGAACTGACAGGAATTCTGAAAAAATGCCAGCGCCCGCATCTGGTCTGCGGGGATTTCAATATTCACAAAGGACTTGAAGAAGTTGATGAATTCATATGTCTGACGGGCCTGAGACGCGTTATCGATCAGCCTACTTTCCCCAGTGTCTCACCCACCCGGCACATCGACCTTTTCTTTGCCAGCCCGGATGTTAAAATAGTCAATGCGGGTGTCGTTCATATCGACTATTCTGATCATCTCCCTGTCTGGGTCGAAATAAACCAATAGACAATGTCCAGGAAACGCTCTGAAATCATGGGGATCGATGTGGGAGGGACGAAAATCCTTCTGCAGACTTTTGACAGAAAAATGCGGGTAGTAGAGGAGGCGAAAGTGCTGACTCAGACGAAGAAGGGTGAAAAAGGCTTTACCGATCAGCTAATTTGTCTTATTGAGCGGCATTTTAACAGCGGCATCAAAGCGATCGGCATCGCGGTTCCGGGCATCGTCAATTATCATACAGGAACGCTTGTGAAAGCCCCTCATCTTCCAACGCGAAAAAATTATCCGCTCAAAAAGTTTATTGAAGACCGTTTTAAAAGACCTGTTTACGTCGATAATGACATCAACGCTTTTTTGTGGGCCGAAAAAGAACGTCCTCAGTTAAAGAAGCGCAGGAATATTGTAGCGGTAATGGTGGGAACGGGCCTTGGCGGAGCGATTCTTAATGAAGGAAAACTGGTTTACGGAGCTTCCGGTTACGCGGGCGAGGTGGGTCATATGATAATTAATCAGCACGGCCCCCTGAAAACGCTCGAGCAAAATACCAGCGGGTCTTACCTTGCCAAAATCTCCGGAATGCTGAAGGCTAAAGGCAAAGACGCCAACGGCCCGAAAGTGAAAAAGTACATTCTGGAGCAACTGGGCATCGGTCTTTCTAACCTTCATCTTATCTTCAATCCGGAAGTCTTTGTACTGGGCGGTTCGATTTATCATTACTACCTGGCGAAAAAAAAGAAAAAACTGGAACGGATAATCGCGGGTAAATCGCTTGACGGCAGATCACCAAAAATCGTGGATGCCGGCAGGAATACGTCGGTCGCTCTGGGGGCGGCCATGATGGCTATGGAAAATGTGTCCTAAAACGGCCTTAAAAAGCCAATCCTGACTGAAAGTCATTTTTTGGCTATTTTATACATAAAAACCCTTGAAAATCAGGCCATTTTTTGATATAATTAAAGGATTTAAATCAATAAAAACAAAAACAGCATGAGAGTGCTCATGTATGGGTGGGAGTTTCCCCCCATTCAAAGCGGAGGGTTGGGTGTTGCCTGTCAGGGCATCGTAGAAGGACTGCTGAGTCACAATCACGCTGTGTTTTTGGTTCTGCCCAAAACCACTCCGGCCATGCAGATGTACAGCCCGGACTCATTCAAAGTGCTTTCGGCGGGTGAATCAGGAGGAATAGTTGAAATCGAACACGTGGCCACCGGCCTTTATTCCCCCTACGCCACCAGTAACGACGCCTACTGGGAGAATCTGAAGAAACTGCTTAAAGAAGAGCCTAATACTATTTACAGCCAGAATATGCTGGAGGAAGTGTATCGCTACGCGGCCAAAGCGGCCGTGCATGCCAGGCATATTCCGCATGACATTATTCATACCCACGACTGGCTGACCACCGAAGCCGGCATTCAGGCCAAAAAGATTTCGGGCCAGCCACATATTATGCACGTGCATGCCACAGAATTTGACCGCAGCGGCGACACCCCGAATCAGGCTGTTTACGATTTGGAGAAACGGGGCATGGAACACGCCGACCGTGTGATCGCAGTTTCGGAATATACCAAGAAGATGCTGATGAAGTATTACGGCATCAAGGAATGGAAGATCGACGTGGTGCACAATGCTGTGCAGCCGAACCTGCCTACCGGCAGGCAGGCTTTCAGCACCTATCATAAGTCCCATCACATAAACCCGACTGACAAAGTGGTTTTGTTTTTAGGGCGAATGACCATGCAGAAAGGGCCGGATTATTTCCTGAAGATGGCAAAGAAAGTTCTCGACCATATGAAACGGGTGAAATTCGTGATGGCCGGCGACGGCGACATGATGGACCAGATCATCCGCCTGTCGATCGATTTGGGCATTGAACGAAACGTGCTCTTTTCCGGCTTCCTGAAAGGAGATGAGATCAGCCGGGCTTATGCCGAAGCTGATTTGTACGTGATGCCCTCGGTTTCAGAGCCATTTGGCCTTACCCCGCTGGAAGCCATTAAGCAGGGAACTCCTGTACTTATTTCCAAACAGTCGGGCATCAGCGAAGTTATCCGCAACGCTCTTCGCGTGGACTTCTGGGACATCGATGAAATGGCCAATAAAGTTATTGCTGCCCTGCGTTATCCGGATTTGCACCGAACGCTCAGAGAGCGAAGCAAAGAGGAATTGGATAAGATGAGTTGGCAGAAACAAGCCGGCGAAATTACAAAAGTTTACCAAAAAGCTATTAACAAATAATCATTTACAAGGGGAAAATGAAAAACAAAAAATCTGTCCGCCATGACGGATACAACAAAACAGTCTGTTTCTACTTCCAGGTTCACCAGCCTTACAGACTGAGCAAATGCAATGTTTTTGAAGTCGGCAATAAAGACGACTATTTTGAGGGACCCGCGACTTTTGAAAATAAGGCTATTTTTGAAAAAGTGGCCCGCAAATGTTATCTGCCTACCAACGCGCTGATGCTGGAATTACTGGAAAAGCATCCTGAATTCAGGGTGAGTTACAGTTTTTCTGGGGTCTTTTTAGACCAGTGCCTGCAATTCGGGGAACTTGGAAAAGAAGTGCTGGATTCGTTCAAAAAAATTATCGCCACAGGTCAGGCAGAGGTGCTCTGCGAGACTTATTACCACTCACTTTCGTGGCTGTATTCCAAAAAAGAATTCGCGGAGCAGATTATTAAGCAAAAAAAACTCATTTACAAACTTTTCAAAAAGAAGCCGACGGTTTTCAGAAACACGGAACTGATTTACTCCAGTGAAATAGCCGAGTTTATACGTGAAATGGGCTTTAAGGGAATTTTGGCCGAGGGCTGGGACCACTACCTTGAATGGAAGAGTCCGTATTTTGTTTATAATCCGGAAAAAGTCGACCTGCACCCGGCAGACCGAAAGATAGCCAGACAGATGGCCGTCAATAAGGCACCAAAAAAACCTGCCTGCCGGCAAGGCAGGGATATCGCCCTGCTTCTTAAATGCTACAAATTGTCGGATGATATTGCCTTTCGATTCAGCAACCGGACCTGGAGTGAATGGCCGCTGACCACCGACAAATACGCCGCCTGGCTGGACGCGATCATGGGCGACACGATCAATTTGTTTATGGACTACGAAACTTTTGGCGAACATCAGTGGGAAGACACGGGAATTTTTGAATTCATGAGACATTTGCCTGAAGCCCTGCTGAGGCGGAATATCGGTTTTAAAACGCCATCCGAAACGATTAAAGCTTACAAACCGGTCGGTCGGGTCCACGTGCCCTACCTCATGAGCTGGGCCGATATGGAGCGTGACCTTTCCGCCTGGGTTAGCAACCCCATGCAGGAATCGGCGCTGCGGAGGATCTTTGAACTGGAGCCGACGGTTCATCAGTCCGCCTCTAAAATGACCAAGAAGAAGGCTGAGGAACTTGAGAATACGTGGCGCAGGCTTCAGACCTCTGATCATTTTTATTACATGTGCACCAAGTACTGGAACGATGGCGACGTGCACGCCTACTTTTCGTGCTATGAATCGCCTTATGACGCGTACATCACTTACATGAATACTCTCAACGACTTTGAGCAAAAACTGATTAAAATTTAAAATTCTAAAACATGCCAAGAGCCGCCGTCACAGGAAACGGGAATCTGCTCGCCTGCATCAACAAGCAGAATCTGCTGGAAGACCTTTACTTCCCTTATGTAGGAATGGAGGACCATATCGATTTTCAGCACTGGCACCGTGTTGGGGTTTTTGTGGACAACAAATTTTCATGGCTGAATGACGGACACTGGGAGCACGAGATCAATTACATGCCTGAAACCCTTGTGACCGACAGCCGGTCACGTAATGTTGAATTGCTGTTGCGTCTGGATTTTAACGATTTCGTCTATCACAGCGAAAACGTATTTGTTAGAAAGGTCAGGATACGTAATGAAGCCACCTATGACCGTGAACTGAAGATTTATTTCAATCAGGATTTTCATTTGTACGGCGACAAGCAACAGGACACCGCTTTTTATGATCCGGAATACAAGGCCATGATCCATTACCGCAAACGGCGCTATTTTTGGATTTGCGGCATGCAGAACGGCAAAGCCGGAGTCGATTCCTTTACCACAGGCAAGAGCGAATACCGAGGACTTGAAGGCACCTGGCGCGATGCCGAGGACGGCAATCTGCACGAGCATCCGATTGAACAGGGATCGGTGGATTCCACCGTGCAGTTCAACGTGTCACTCAAAGCCCAGGAAGAAAAAACGTTGTATGTCTGGATTTGCGCCGGAAAAGATCTGAATGAGGTCGAGGACATGCACGAATTTATTCTGCATGAAAACCCCGAAAAACTTCTGAAAAACACCATCAACTACTGGATCAGCTGGGTGAACAAAGATGCCGACAAACACCTGGAACTGGATCCTAAACTGCTGAAAGAATATAAACAGAGTCTGCTGATAATCCGCACCCAGATAGATAACCGGGGAGCCATCATTGCCGCCAATGATTCGGATATTATGAAGTTCAACAAAGACACCTACACCTACATGTGGCCCCGCGACGGAGCATGGGTAAGCATCGCGCTGGACCAGGCCGGATACGGTGAAATCACTAAACGCTTCTTTCAGTTCTGCGCCGAAACCATGACTAAGGAAGGCTATCTGCTTCACAAATACAATCCGGATGAATCGGTTGGCTCCAGCTGGCACCCATGGTACAAAGACGGTGAAATGCAGATGCCGATTCAGGAAGATGAGACCGCTATTGTGACTTACGCTTTGTGGCGGCACTGGGAGAAGTACAAAGACATTGAATTCATTCAGGAAATGTACGAGGCGCTGATTCGCGCGGCCGGCAATTTTATGAGCCATTTCGCGGACGAGAAGACAGGACTGCCACTTCCGACTTATGATTTGTGGGAAAGGGAGCGCGGAATTTTTTCTTACACGGCCGCCTGTGTTTACGCCGGTCTGGAAGCGGCCAGTAAACTTTCTTCGATCATCGGTCATTTCAATCATTCCAGCCGTTACAAGACGGCGGCCGAGAGTATCAAGAAATCCATTCTGGAACATCTGTATGATGAAAAGGAAGGCCGTTTTCTCAAACGCGTGGAGCTCAATCCGGTAACCCGTGAACTTAAAAAAGACTACGGACTGGACGCCAGTATGCACGCTTTGTGGATGATGGGCGTTCTCGCGCCCGATGATGAGAGGATTGTGAGAACCAACCAGACAATTTACGAAAAACTGCTGGTGCGCAATCACATTGGCGGACTGGCCAGAAGTGAAAATGACGATTACCAGCGGGTGTCCGGTGATTACCGTGATATACCGGGCAACCCCTGGATCATTACCACCCTTTGGCACGCCCAATGGCTTATGGCCCTGGCAAAAAAACAGGAAGATTTGAATGAAGTAAAGACATATATCGAATGGGCCGCCAAACAGGCGAATTCCGCCGGTATTATGCCGGAGCAGGTCAGTCCTTTTAACGGGGAACCGCTTTCTGTCGCGCCTTTAACCTGGTCTCATGCCACCTATGTGGACACGGTTCTTCAATACGACAAAAAAACGAAAGAACTTCGCGGTAAGGCTTAGCCTGCTTCATCCAGTTGCTCCGCCTCCTTTTGTTTCAGATATTCTTTGAGTACCCGAACCTCGTGCAGGTCGAGCTCCACGGTTCTTCCCGCATCGGTGTACACGGCCAATGAGAGATCGTCCTGACCGTCCGCTTCTTTGGCCCGATAACTGTTTTTACTGTCTTCAGCTAAAAACCGGTCCATACCCTGTTCTTCGTTGATGGTGACCTGTGTTTCGCGCTGGGCACCGTCGTTGGCGGCTTTTGATTCGATCTGAATGAAACCGAGACTCTCGTTTATTCTTGCCTTACCGCTTTCCTCCAGAATTCCGGTGTCATTATCGATCTGCTCAAAATCGACTTCGTCATCGGCTCCGCGTCCTTTAATATCCCTTTTCACTTCGGGGTTCACTTTCATCGTCTTTTTGCGGAGCTCGGTTTCAAAGCTGGTGGCATCAAAGGTATTACGATTGACCTGATTGAACATCTTGTCCACGATTCGGAGAAAGCCCCCCCTTTTCCCTATTCCCTGTTCCGTCAGTATATCGTCTGTTTCAGTTATGGCCTCTCTCACTTCTTTTGATCGGATCTGGCTCAAGGAAGCTTCCGCCGTCTGAATGCCGCTTGGCTGTGAACTCGTGCCGCTCAGGAGTTTTTTGTATTCCTGATCCAATTTCGTGTAGCCCCAGACATCTATTTTGGATCTCAGAAATTTCTGCTGTCTTTTTGGAAGCTCCGCGATGTCTTGCCACAGTTTCTCATAACGGACCATTTCACTTTCAAGTTTTCCTCCGGCTTCGTATTTACATGCTAAGTCCCGTTGATTCATCCAGATGACAAACTCATCAACGGTATGCTGACCGATGATGCCTTCCTTTTGATATTCTTTCAGTGCTTTCGTGTAGTCGGCGGTTAACCGGTGACTTTCCGCCTTCTTAAGCTGACCAAATGTTTTGAACAGATCTGAGTAACCTGACTGATCGATCATGCCTTCCATTTTTTCCAGTGCTTCCCCCTGAAGCGTGCCGCGTATCTGCGTCCAAAGAGTGCGGTACCTTTTCATCTGCGCGTCGAATTCCTTGTTCCAGCATTCTTTTTCTTTTCGATCAATCTTCTTAAAGCCATTGAGGAATCTGTTGTAGGTATGCTGACCGATAATTCCTTCTTCAAGCGCTCCGTCCAGCTTTTCGATATAGCCGGCGACTAACTCTTCATCTTCCTTTTCCTCCTGCTCTTCGGCATAAGCTTCAGCTTTTGGCAAAGCCGCTTCCAGTTTTTTCAGAAGTTCTCTGCGCTCGGGCACTGTCAGCTCCAGAAACTCGTCTTCTCCCGGAAAATCGATGCGGGTTCCACCATCCACCTTCAGATATCCAACATCCTGGATCAGGTCGTGGTTGGCAAGCTCTTTATATCTTTCTTTGTCTTGCTTCATGCGAGCCAGTTTTTGATCAATCAGGCCTTCGACTGCTTCCGACTGCTCAGCAAATCTGATGTTATCGATAACCAGTTTTTCCATCAGAAATTCTTCATCATCTTCCGAAGCGATTTTCTGACTGACGGCCGTACGAATTTTATTGTAAATGCGGATTGCCTTCGCTTCATGTTTTTCGGCAAATTTGCGCGTGTTCTCCAACATCTCTGCCCCTACTTCATGTTCTTCACGTCCCTCCGCTAATTCCAGGTAGCCTTCGTAGGCCTCATCGCTGATCAGGTTCTCGTGATATGACCGCTCGGCAATCATGCCAATTTCATGTCTGATCTGCGTCATTCTGTTTCTATCAAGAACGCGGGTCAAAACGTCTGATTCAGCGCTTTCAAAGCCCTCGTTTGAGTTGTCGATTTGTCTAAAGTCTCGCGCCATACTCAAAAAGAAAAGGTGCTTTACATCCTACGGCATTTTTCTAAAAAATGAAAACTTTTTTCCGCTCAGACCTGTTCTTTTGAAGCAGGAATATGCCTCCGATATTCTAATTCTTTTTCTTTGCGGATTTCAGCCTGATTCAGAATAGCCCGTGCTATCATAGGAGGATCCGGAATGGTATCAATGGTAAAATTGCTGGCGCTACCGGCCGCCGTCTGAACATCAACAGAGCCATAATTAAGTAATGTCCCCAGAATTCCGTGAATGTCGCTTGTGGTATCCTGAATCTGATTAAGCGGAGTTGTAGCCACCGTGCGGCTTAAAAAACTGACCTGCGTGACGTCGATCAGTCGGTGGTCTGTAAGAATGAAGAGGTCAAATTCGTCATTCAGAATGGAGACCACCAACAGGGCAAGACTGTACAAAAAATAGAGGCTGGCCCCCAGAAATCCTATGACGCTGACTGTGCCCCCCTGAGAAAGCGGAAAGGTTTTTGACCAGATAATCAGAAAAATGGTCAGCGGAAATATTGCCGCCACCAGAAAAACCAAAAGGCTCCTTATGTACACGATCAAATGCTTTCTAATAACCATGATCACTTTCTCGTCCGGCTGTCTTCCAGGCAGGTTTTCAAGCATAGAATTATATTTTCGCTTGCTTTATTTTAGCAGAAAATAACCAAAATCATAGGTTTAGATTTTGGATATCCTGCAAGTAGTCCGAATAATCCTGGGATTTTTGATCTTCCGGCTTGGCAGGAAAACGATCTGTTCTTCTTCTTAAAATGTGTTCGCGTTTAACCCGATTGGCCCATTCAAGGTAGTAGTGGGGGTCGGGAACATGGTGAATGACCAGAGGGGGGGCGGACGTGGAAAGTGTGATGATCAGCTTTCCGTAACGAAGATAATTGCGCAAAATCCCATGGCTCTCCACGGCGATATCCTGAATTTTTGTGAGATCGATGGCATCGGAGTTGTTTTTCAGGAAACAGGTTTTTTTGACAATAAGGATTCTGGAATCGGTGATGATAACCATGTCAAAATAAAAATTGATCATCTGCAGACCGGCCAAAATCAAAAACCCTATTGAAGTCAATAGGGTGAAGTAGACATAAAAAACGTGGATAAACGCGATATCCACGAGTAAGGTAAGACGGCCCAGAAAAATCAGAATCACCAGTATGAGCAAACCTACCGGCAAGCTGAAAAGAATGGGCTGAATGAATTTGACCCAGTGTTTCCGGAAAAAGAACTGGTAGTGTTCGTATTTCATCTGGCCTTTAAAATCGTGCTCGTCTTTATCCATAAATCAGCATCGCTTTGGAGGACGACTTATTTCTTGTTTTCAGCTTATCACGAGTCAATACCGCGTTTCAACCGGAAAATGAGTTTTACAAATACGAAAGTTGCGTTCCAGATGCGTTTGAAACGACGAGGCTGGGTGATGAGCCGCCAAAACCATTCGAGTCCAAGACTGCGGAGCAATTTTGGGGCCCGCTTTGCTTTTCCAGCCGCAAAATCGATGGCGCCACCCACACCGATGGCTACTTTGACCGAACTGAATTTGTGCAGATTGCGGTGGATCCATTCTTCCTGCGCGGGGCTTCCGTAAGCGACAAAAAGGATGTCCGGTTCGGCAAGATTAATTCTTTCACAGAGCTCGTCTTCGTGAGTTTCGGCCGGAGTTCCCGCGAAACTTCCGGAAAAAACAGCTTTGGGATACTTTTTGCACAGACGATCAATGGCAATACCGGCAATGCCCGGAGCCGCCCCCAAAAGATAGATTCGCCAGCCTTTCTTCTGGCTTTCTTCCACAATTTTAAAAAGAAGATCGGCGCCCGTCACGCGCGCCGGTAAGACCCGATAAATCGCCTTCATTTTGAAAAACACCTGAAACAGACTGCCGATTACCTGTATTATTCCGCCAAACCCGCTTTTTGACCTGGGCAGGCTCAGGTAATGAGCCGCCCATAGGATACCGATGCCATCGGGCACCGCCAGGGAAGCCGAATTGAGGATTTTTCTGAAATCTTCGTGCTTCTGTGAATAAACGACCATTTCGGGATTGGGTGTCACGATCATGTGTTTTTGGTGCCCCTGATTAACAAAAACTTCCACGGCCGTGAGAACGTCAATATATCGCACCGCGTCAAATTCGACCCCTGCGATGTTTACTTTTTCTTTCACTTTTTTCGGACGATCAGAACAAAATTAAAAGACCTGAACCATCTTACCCGTTTTCCTTTCCGCGTAAAGTAGAATTCTTCAACTTCCCACGACTTTTGGCTAAACAGAGCCATTAATTCGGTTGGCCGAAAAGCATGATAATAGCGCTTTAAAGGGTAATTTCCCCATTTGATCCAGAGGTCGTTCCAGGATCCTCTGAAGCCCAGCGAAATGACAGCGCGCAGGACCGCTTTTAGAAGGGCGCCCATATATTTGAGCTGGAAAAGATTCCAGACGGTCAGTATAAGAATGCCGTCAGGTTTGAGGCCGTGATGGATATTGTCCAGCACTTTTTTTCGCATTTTTTTTCCGGGCACGTGATGAAAAGCGGCAACGCAAAAAACATTGTCGAAAGCCTCCTCTTCAAGATCGAGATCCATGATGTCATCGAGCTGGAATTTGGCTTCGGGAAAGTTTTTCCGCGCCAAGTCGAGCAGATGGGAATTGTGGTCGATTCCCAGATAAGTCACCTCTTTGGGCCGCAAAAAGTCATACAGCCTGCCATTGCCGCAGCCGAGATCGAGAACTTTGGCATGTTTGCGGATATAAGCGAAAAAATGATCGAATTCAGGCCATTGCTGGCGGCGCGTTTGGTCGAATTCCCCGGCAAACTGCGAGTAGGAGGCTTTGACTTTTTCTGCGATCGTTTTGGAAAAATCTTTTTGCACGAAAATATTATACCTCAGGGTATACCCTCCTGAGGGTAGAAAATTCTGATGCGCCACCTGTGTGCCAAATTGGTGCCAAATTGGCGCCACTACGGTGCATCAAGATTCACACCCCTAAAAAGGATATGGTGGAGTGAGTCTTTATAGGATTCGCCTAGCTGATTGTGGAGCCGATGTAGAAGAATGGCAGCATGACTGCCATCAGAATAGTACCGACGAGGGCGGCCACTATGAAGATCATCAGCGGTTCAACCATTGTGGAGATATTCCGGAGGGTGTAGTCGATGCTTTTGTGATAATTCTTTTTTACTTTGGCGAGCATGCTGGCGATGGTTCCCGTTTTTTCACCTATGTGAATAAGCTGGGCCATCTGCAAAGGAAAAAGCTTATGTTCTTTGAACTTCTGGGCTCTGATATCTTCAAGTCCCATCATCTGCGACACTTCTTTGCCCATTACCACGCCCAGGCGGATTTTTTCGAGCGCCTTCTGGTAGTGCAGGTTGCTGACTGTCTTTTCGGTAATCGCGAAAGCCTCGGTAATGAGAACGCCGCTTTTCATAAGCATGGCCATGTTGGAGGCAATGATCATGATGTTCTTTTCTTTGGCTATGCGTCCTGCCACGGGAATGACGGAGACGAACTTTTCCAGAATAAGCCGGCCAATACGAAGTTTGGAAAAGAATATATAAAGCGCCACGACACCGCCGATTATTCCGCCCAGAAGTATCGGCCACTTATTTACGACGAAATTGCTGATGTTGATAACGACCTGAGTAATTCCCGGAAGCTTTACGTTGGCCTGCTCGTACATGGCGGCAATTTTGGGGATGACGAAAACCATCATGCCTGTTACCAAAAAGAGGGCCAGGAATATGAGAATAAGGGGGTAGACCATGGCGCCGGTCACCTTTTTCAGAAAGTCCTGACTGGCCTCCATTTCTTCCACCAGTTCGGCCAGCACTTCTTTTAAATTACCCGAAGCCTCGGCCGCCTCTACGAGGGCCGACTGCATTTTCGGGAAAATATGAGGGAAAAGTTCCATGGACTCGGCCAGCGAAAGTCCGCCGTTGATCTCGTGGATCATTTCGGCGTAGAGCTTTTTGACGTTTTTGTTCCGTTCCTGCGCCTGAATAATGGAGAGTGAATCGATGAGCGGAACGCCTGAGCCTACAAGAGTCGACATTTGGTCGTAAAAGGCCAGACGCGCGTTTTTGGATAACTTGAGATGCTTCAGGCCAAAAGAGAATCTGGCGTTTTTGATGCGCTCCTGTTTTTCTTTGGCGTGCTTAGCGCGCATATCCATGATCTGTGACATGCCAGTGCCCGCCTTTGGAGCGCCTGTGCTCACCGGCATCACGCCAGCGGCCGCTTCCGGCGCGTGGGCAACCGGAGTTTCTTTAATTTCCTTCTTTCCTTTTGGTTTTCGGCTGAACATCAGCGCGAGGTCGAGCCATAAGTCCGAGAATAGATCCCTGAGTTTTAGTGCGAGTGCTGTCAAATGGGAAAAATTTGCTTATAATTTAATCTATATATTATAGCAAAAATAAGCCAAAAAAGCAATGTCAAACAGGGTATATTACCTAATCTTCCACTTAAAATTCCGAAACTGCATCAGAATTTTCTTTAGCGCTTCAAATGCGCCAATGGCACGCAACTCATATTCATCCTCATTATCCTTAGTGTCCAGATAACGATAGTATGCTTCTTCGGGCGGACTATATCCTCCGCCACCACTATTATTGTCAATTGGCTTACTTATTACACTAATCTGAACAACTTCGGACCGAATGGATTCTTTGTTGCCCAAATTGTCCTCGGAATAAAAATAAATCTGATAATTGCCCGGCTCCGGAAATGATATGAAACTTCCGTTATGCCAACTAAAGTCAGCATAACCGTAATCAGGTTCAGCTAGTGGCTTAATTTCATCGATTCCGCCAATTGCGTAATAAACTTCTTTCACACCTGAATGTGGGTCAAAGGCATTGAGGAATACCGTGTTGTTCATAATTTGCTCCACGGTTGTATGAGGAGCATCCAGATCAATTTTAAACTCATAGTGTGAAGTTTCATCACCCTCATTACCTGCCTGATCAACCGCAATGACATGCAGGAACCAATGGCCAGAACTCAGAGCTTCGCTCTCGGCCAGAGAAATATGATTTTCTTCGGCCCAAAGGTAACGACTATTCATAGCTGAATCCGGATTCTGATCAATGTGGTAGTAATACCCCTGCACTCCCGAAAGGTCGTTCGGCTCATCCCAATCAAAAACAGGATTCTGATTCAGATACCAGCTTTCTGAATCAGGATGGGTTGATGAGCTAATTGTCTGAATAGAAGCTGGTGCAGTCGCGTCTATCTGAAGCTGTACTTTGTTGCTCAATTCACTTTGATGATTGAGCGCGTCTATGGCGGAAACCTGCACCGCATACTGGCCGTCTTCCCATGTTTGCTGAAAGTAATTTTTATCATAAACCTCTGAGCTTTGGCCATTGATCTTTACTTCATATTTTTTTGGCCCACTGCCGTCGTCTAGTGGAGAGCTCCATATAACACTTTGCAATGGATCAGAAGACCAGTGATCATTGGTTCCACCCATAAGGACTGGTGCTTCAGGAGCCTCAAAATCAAGCAGAATTGAAGTGCACGCGGTGCTACTTGTATTGCCAGCCAGGTCTTCCGCCATCACACATACCATGTGTTCTCCGGCTATATCAAAATGTAACTCGACCTCTCTATTTAAGCCGGTATCAATCCATATCCCACCGTCTATCTGATAAGAATAGGATTTGAGATTGTTTTCTTCCACTTCCGGCCAGCTAATCCTCCAGTCGTGAACTTCGGACCACTGTTCGCTCATCACCTGCGCCATAGACAGTTGCGGCGTGGAAGGCGGAGTGATGTCACTAACAAAAAATGAGGCAGCATATTGATTGTTGTTTTCGTTCGACTCCGAAATAGCATTATTTGGGTCCAGAGCTATGACTATGTCGTTCGTCCCATAATCAGGCAACCATTCCCAAATGACTAGCGTACTAGCCCCCTTTGAAACAGCAATGGTTTTTAGCTCCAGAGGGATTTCGCTTATTTTTAACGAAACCTGAGCATTGGTCAGATCAGTTCCGCCATAATTGTGGATGAGCGCGGTGATCGTCTCACTTTGTCCTTCCACAAGGCTGCGGGGCGTAATAGTAATGTCGGATGGGGCAATGGCTAAATCAGGAGTTGAATCAAGAACTATAATAGCTCGCTCCCATGTTGAAGTCAGGCCGTCAGCATTTTGCGCGATAACTTTCAGGCTATAATCGCCCACGGTTGTCGGCGCGCTCAGACTGACTGAATGTTTTTCGGACTGCGCGTCGTAGGTCATGTTCTGATTGCCTCCATTTAACATAGCGCTGACTGTGATCGGAGACTGATCCTCAATCTGACCTTCTACGGTAAATACTTCACTTGTGTACAGAATTTCTTTGGCTGAAACACTGATTATATTTGGGGGATTCACGTTTCCGACTTTGAAAGAGAGAGATGAAAGATTGTTTAACTCATCACTTTCCTGAACTGAGCTATTTGGATCAACTTCTACAACAAGCTGGTGAGAACCGGAAACAGCTTCCCATTCGATCATAGGTAGAGTGATCTCCGATTTTGATGATAAAGAGATAGCCTCAGAAGCAAGCTCCTGTCCATCCAGTTTAATTTGAACCTGAACACTCCCGATAGCCGCATAACCATCATTGCGAACGGTGATGCCAAACTGAGCTGTATCGTTATTGGTAAGATTTACAGGTGTAATTAGCGGAATCTGAGCGACAAGATCAGCTAAATTCTGATGAACCACCAAAGTGCCGGGTAATCTGGCAGCCAGATCACTGCTGTTTATCGCATTTATCTGAAACGGATAACTGCCAACAGGAAGCATGCCTGAATAAGCGTATTTAATGCCATCGGCACTGGTCATTACATGACTTTCTCCGTTGATATCGATTGTGACACTATTGATTCTCTGATCTCCAAGGACGTTTACAGCAATTTCGAAAGTTTGGTTTTCCAGGGCATCTTCAGTTGTCTGTAAATTTGAAAGCTGAGGCGGCAGGGTGTAAGGCACAACGAAGCCGTAAGCAGCAGTATTGTCTGATTCATTCAATTCCTGAACCTGATTATCGGGATCCAGAATGACGGTTAATTCATGACTGCCGCCAACAGCCTGCCAGCCATTCCATACGATCGGCGTAATCTGATTCGCTTTAATCAAAATATCTTCCTGATATACTTCGGCTCCATCCAGTTTCAGCTGCACGGGAATGGTAGTATCAGAACCACCATTGTTGTGAACGGAAATATCGAATTCAGGGGTTTCAAGTGCCAGGATATTACCACTGGCATTGCTGATATCATTTGCTGAAACGTAGGGGTTCGGTGTTGCGTCAACAATCTCGATTTCTTTTTGAACTTGGCTATCTAAGCTGGCCTTACTCCTGGCAATCAAGTTGATTGGCTCAGTTCCAAGACTGGCTGGTGCTGTAAGACTGAGTGAATACCAGTCATCCGGATCGGCCGCAAAGTCGTAAATTTGGCCAAGCCACTGGGCCGTCAGACTCTCCAGATTCTCATCGTCGCTTAGCTTTACTTTTACTTTGAAGACCTGCTCTGCTCCAACTTGTTTGGGTAGCACTGAATCTTCAAAGCTTAGTGGCGTGCTGTCGGTTGTTTGGTATGAGTAAGTGAAGTTGTTATTGGCCTCATCACCTTCTGTGATCAGATCATTGGGGTCTACTTCAACCTGTAAGCTGTGTTCTCCCGCTTCTGGCAGGGTAAAGGTAGTGGTCACTGTGGCCATATCGCCAGCCGGAATAACAATTGTCTGAGTTTCAATCGTCACATGACTGATCTGGACTTCGGCCTCAGCCAGCTGATTACCGGTATTTTTTAGAGTGATTTGGGCGGTCACTTCTTCACCAGCCAAAAGCGGTGAGGCAGGATCAAATCGAACACTTTCCACGAAGAGTTCCGCCCCATTATATTGGGTAATAACCGGCAAAATCGATTCTGATTCAAGGTCGCTCAGATCTGTAGCTTTGATGGTCAGACTGTACTCACCAGCGGTAGGTGCCACCAGAGAGCCGCTATACGAATCGTTTTCACCACCGATCATCACCATGGGATTATCTCCAAAATCAGCAGTCACTTCTTTTATTCCGGTATTGTCATAAACAATAGCGCCAATGCTTATGGTTTCACCTGCAAAAGGTGATTCCGGAGTCAGCATAATGTCTGTAATGGTTGGCGGCGTCACGTCGGTAATTCGATACAAAAGACTTAAATTCTGAACCCTGAGCTTGTTTCCGCCTTCAGCCCGTAAACGAAGCGGCACCAGTACCTTTCCATCGGTTTCCGGATCGTTTGAACCAATGTACTTGTTGATGGCGGAGGCAAAACTACCGGTGATCTGGTCGTCTTCCATTTCCCCCTCATAATTCCAATCCAGCTCACCATCATCAGCGGCATCGAGGGACGGATTTAGAACAAATGGCTTTCTGAAGACTTCAAAGCTGTCATTGATGATGGTCGTTTCCGGCGAGTTGTCTGCATCAGTCGCGGTGATAATGTAGGATTGCTCACCAAGTGTTTGGGGGCCAAGCTGAACCGTATAAAGATCTCTATCGATTTCAACATTTTGCTCCCCACCATTTAAATGGAAAAGCATTTCAGCAATGCCGCTTTGATCGGTGGCCTGCCAGGTGATTTTGATAGATTCGGTTTCATCAACAAAACCATCCATGTCAGCTCCCTCACCTTCTTCGATGGTCAGGTTGGTAATAGCCGGACATTCTGTGTCACTGTCCTGAACGGTGAAGGATTTTGTTTCAGTCTGAACCCGATTTCCCTCGGTATCAGTGACTGCGCCATAGTACTGGACTATGGTGCCTTCGGGATATGGGCCGATGTCGAGGAATCCCGATGAAGCGTCCCAAGCGGATTCAACCCATTTCATAACAGGATTTGTAGCGCAATAAAAATATCCCCAATCTAAATCTTCCTGCCAACTATTTCCGTCATTCCAGTGGAACTCTCTTTTTGTACAGCGTTCACTGTTGTCGTTACCTTTTAAAGCCAACTGAATGTTTGAATCTTCGTATATAACCGCATCGACCGGATTAGTGTTTATTGTCGGGCTCGGAGGAATAATGGGGTTTTCGTGAACAAAGTAGCTTTCTGTATAGTAATGAGTCCATTCAGGAGAAGATATACCTTTCAAAAAAACCTCAACATAGTATTGACCGGCGGTAGGTGAATTAATACCACAATAAGCCGCCCACCACGCGTAACCTATGCCAATACTGTCAAGACATTCGTGTGTTGAGCCATCCGGTTTATGAAAAAGCCATTTAATCTGCCCGGGCTCTGTCAGATTGACGATTTTAAACCAGCTGTTTACTATACCTCCTACGACAAGATAGGTTGCCTTTGGGGGGTTATTCCACTGATTCACATTGATCATATAATGATCATAAAGCACATAATTAGTAGCCATAACCCCCATGTTTTCTTCTAAATCTACCGGCTCACCTCCCCCGCCGCTCGCGGATGCCAGTTCAGGAGCTACCACTTCAGGCTGGGGTAAATTGTCGATATCAATCCATTCCTGATTCGCTGTTTCTCCACTTTGTTGCGGGGTTTCGTCAGGTGTTTCGGACTGCACTGCAAGAGTTTGTAGGGTGTCTATTTCACGCTGAGCATGTAGCGTCACCTGCGCGCTGTCCACGATGGCGTCTTTGGCAATCGCCAGTTTCAGCAAATAATCGTCGCCAGTTTCAAAATCCAGAGTTTTTGAAATCGCTCCATCGGCAAACTGATTAAGACTGAGGCTGCTTTCATCGGCCACCGTAATGGTAATGGTAGCAATGCCCTCTGTGCCATAGCTATCAGTGCCGATCAGGGTGAGCTGGTGAGTGCCCAGACTGAGGGGTGGGCTGATGGAAGTGCCTGTACCCAATTCACCGTCGATATTAGAAGACCAGCTTAAGGTGTCAGCGCCACTGCCACTGAGTATTATTGTTTCACCTACAGGAATGACTGTACTAGCGGCGGGTTCACTGATAATAACGTTAGGCGGAGCCAGGGTAACCATGATTTCAACACTGTTTGTCGCCGTGAGGCCGTCGCTGTCGGTGGCGGCCATGGTGATCCGGTGAGTGCCAAGACTCAAGCTGTTGATGCTAAGAGTGGAGCCGGTTCCGATGTCACCATCCACATCAGACGACCATTTAATGCTTGTTGATGTCAGATTGCCGTCCTCAGAATCCATCGCTCGGCCATAGAAACCGATTAATTTGCCGTGCTCAAACTTACTGCCTTCCGACGGGAACAGAATAGAGGTTTGAGGCTTCTGTGGTGGTTTGATTATGACAGTAGTTTCCGCCGTCCCTTTCCAACCATCGATATCGGTCGCCTCAAGACGTATGGTGTGCGTACCAAGTGACAAATTGTTGGGCGATAACAAGGCCCCTGTGCCAAGTGCTCCATCCAAATCAGAAGTCCAGACCAGACTGGCGCCTGTCAGCGATCCATCCTGATCATCTGTTGCTGTGCCTTCCAGAGTAATAATAGCGCCGTATTTAAATTCCTGATTTGTGGCAGGCTGAAGAATATTGGCAGTAGGAATTCCCACATAAATATTTAAGTTAATTGTCGCGGTTCCTTCCAGATTTTTGCTGTCTTTTGCGGTCAAAGTTATTACATGCCAGCCGACAGAAAGATTGCCGACTGTGAGACCTTCGCCGCTACCCAGATAACCGTCACGATCAGAAGACCAAGTTAGATTCTCGGGGGCTATACTTCCATCCTGAAAATCCGTGGCATTCCCGGCAAAAGTCACCTCTTGGCCAAAATCGACCCGAGTGTTGCTAACCGGTGCGGTAATAATAACTTCCGGTGGCGTGTTTTGGACACTAATGCTTATTTCCTCGGATGCCTCCAGACCATCGCTGTCCACGATCATGGCAGTGATTTGGTGGTTTCCGGTGCTTAGAAGCTTGCTAAAAGAAGCGGATTGATCAAGCATGCCATCCAAATTGGATGACCAGATGATACGGCTGGAAATATTGCCTTCCTGCAGGTCAGTCGCAGTTCCTTCAAAACTAACTTCGGTGCCTTCGGTAATAACTGCGCCTGCTTCGGGCGATGTAATGCCCAGTGTGGGCGTTCCTAGCTCAACTATTACCTGAATGGTCATTGCATTTTCATTTCCATCGCTATCCGTGGCGGTCAAAGTCAGGTCATGCTTGCCTTCAGAAAGCTGCAGTGCGATTTCATTGCCGCTTCCGAGCTGACCATCGATATTTGAGGTCCATAAAAGCGATGTGCCTGTAAGCGCCCCGTCTTCATTGTCTTCCGCCTGGCCAATCAGGGTATAGCTGAGTTCCCTGGAAAGATGCCCGCCGTTAATCGGATACTTGATTTTTGGCAGGGGCGTGCCTTTGGGGCGGACATAAAGGTTAAAGTTTTTAGCCGAAGAAACGCCGTGCGGCCCGGTGACTTCGAGGGTGATCAGGTGGTCACCTTCGCTGAGCTGGCTAACCGTAAGCTGCCTGCCTGTTCCAAGCTCACCATCAAGATCAGAGCTCCATTTGAAGCTACTATCACTCTCTATATTGCCTGTCATCGGATCGGTGGCAGAGGCTTCAGAATATATATTCACCGGATGTGTTACTGAATTGGTGTCGGGACTGAGCACCGTGATGTCTGGATGAGCATCGAAGACTTCCAGATAGGTCTTGGACTCATTATTGGCCTCGCTCATCTCCTGAATGACATTTTTTGGGTCGGCAACGGCATAAACAGTATGAATACCTGTGATTTCCGGCAAGGTGAAGTCAAAGGTCTCCACAGTTCCCTGCCAGCTT
>JAHJFD010000006.1 GCA_018825145.1 Patescibacteria group bacterium | reverse complement strand
GAATGGGAAAACGCCATTAGAAAAGCTAAAAGAGTCTGGTATACTGCAACCGGAACAGATTCTCCGCTTTCCGGTCATTATACTTGATGACTTGTTCTCAGTCCTCAAAAGTGGTAACTATCTGTGTAACCATTACCATTTTAGCTTTTTGGCTTACATTTGTTTGAGATGCCAAATTGGCATCTCAAAGATTCCCATTCTGATTGAATAAGTCTAAAGGCAAAATCTTCTGGAAATTTCTCAATATTTCTTTTCACCGCGCGATTAAACGCGCCTGTTTCCACTCCGTATAGTGAAGCCAAGTCCTGATCAAACATAACTCGATGTCCCCGCACGAGGTATATCATATTTTCTATCGATTCATTCATAAAGAACTACATGTCATTAATTACAAGACATGATTATAGTAAACATTTGTTCACTAATCAAGAAAAAATATATAAAATATGCTAAAATAAACTGCCACTTTCCTATTTAATGAGCATCTACTCTGTCCGCAAATCACTGATTCCCCTGGCCAAAAAAATCGTCCTTGCCGCAAACAAGGAAGAAACTTTGGACGAAAAAAAACTGAAGACTATTCGCAACGAACTCACCAAGCTAAATGGCGGAGTCTTGCCGAAGAATCTGGAACTTATTCAGGCTTATAAAGAACTGATCGACGCGAACAAAATCGAGCCCAACATGCGGGTGCTCAAAGTAATCCAAAAGAGGAAGGTCAGGACCATGTCCGGCATCGCCAATATCACCGTGCTTACCAAGGACCTTGGCTGCCCGGGAAAGTGCATTTACTGCCCCACCGAAAAAGGCATGCCCAAAAGCTATCTGAGCAACGAACCCGCCATGATGCGCGCCGTCAGAAATGAATTCAGTTCCTACAAACAGGTCAAAACCAGACTGAACGGTCTGGTCGCCCAGGGTCATGACATCACTAAAATCGACATCCGTACCGCCGGTGGAACCTGGGGTGCCGTGCCCATTTGGTATCAGGAACGTTTTCTGAAAGGAATATACGTCGCACTGAATGAAGGACCGGGCGAATTCCGCGAACACGGCGATGAAAGCTTCAAGGACTTGAAACTCAGCGATCTGATTGAAGAAAATGAAACCGCCGATTGCAGGTGTGTAGGCCTTTGGGTGGAAACCCGCCCCGACTGGGTGGATAAGGAAGAGCTTATTCGCCTCCGCTGTTACGGTGTCACCGGCATCGAACTGGGAATCCAGACGACAGACGATAAGGTAAATGAATTCTGTAAGCGCGGACACGGACTAGCCGAGTCCATCCGCGCCACCCGGCTCTGCCGCGATGTAGGCTTAAAGATTTGCCACCACCTGATGCCCAACCTTCCCACCGCCACGCTAAAATCTGATTTAAAAAGCGGACGGGACCTGTTTGAGCTTGAAGGCCTTCGTCCCGACTACCTGAAAGTCTACCCCACTATGGTCACGCCTCTTTCGGATTTGGCGGAAATGATAAAAAAAGCCCCCGATATCCACAAAGCTTACACCGACAAAGAACTGGTTGAAATCATCAGGACCATCAAAAAAGGAACACCTGAGTACTGCCGTATCATACGCATAATCCGAGATATCCCGGCAGAAAGCGTGATGTTTGGCACCAAAAAAACCAACCTCCGCCAGGAAATGCAGAGGGCGGGAGTGGAATGCAGATGTGTTCGCTGCCGCGAAATCCAGGATGCTGAAATTACGGGTTACGAGTTACGAGTCATGAGTTTTACAGCCAACGAAGGAACTGAGCATTTCATCACCATTGAAGAAACAAAACTCGATAAAATAATCGGACTTTGCCGCCTGCGTTTCCCCTCCGACCCGGCCAACCCCCTCTTTCCCGAACTGAAAGATGCCGCCCTGATCCGCGAACTTCATGTCTACGGTCAAAAACAAAGCCTTTCAAAAGAATCCGTTCCCTCAAAAACCCAGCATATGGGCTTCGGCAAAGAACTGATGAAAAAAGCGGAAGAACTTTCCAAAGAAGCCGGCTTCAAAAAACTCGCCGTCATATCCGCCATCGGCACTCGTGAGTACTACAAAAAACTTGGCTACCGACTGGAAGGAACTTACATGACAAAAGTCTTTTAGGGTTCTGCAGAAGCTTCTTTTGGCGCATGCGTTTCACTTCTTTCAGTGAGCGCCGCGAAAGTGAGTACCCAGACCGCGGTCGCGAAAATATGGAAAAGCCCCAGAAGGTAAGACGAGACGATAAGAACCCCTAAGCCCGCCAGACCGATAAAAATCATGCCAAAAGCGGAAAGAAAAACCGTCGCCAGATAACTGGTCACTCCCACCACCATCATCGGAATAAGAAGAACCAAAAGAACATTCAGGACAATGCGCGCGCCAATCAAAAGCATCAGGACAAAAACCAGAATGGTCTTTTTCAGATTTGCTATCACTAAAATGGCACTTTCCATCAAAGACTTGATTAGAGTGTGGTCACGAAGCACAATATAGTATTCCGCATAGGTAAAAAGGAAACTGATAATAAGCCCTGCCATTGCGATAAAAAGCAAAATCGGCAAAGCGAGGAAAAAAATGTTTTCGCCCCACCAGCGCAGAATAAAGGAGGATTCCGTAAAAAGAGTTGTAACGCTGAAAGCGCCTGTCAAAAGCGCAAACTCAAACATAGGAAAGAAGTGTCTTACCCCCACCTCAACAGACCCTTCGATCGACTCATATTTTCTGATTTGCATCAAAGCATGAATTAAAGTTCCACGAAAAATCGGCGGAGTAAGCACGTAACCGAGAAGAACAATGATGCCTATTATAATCAATGTAACTGACACACCCCAATGCAAAGAAGCCAGACTCCAAACAGTTTTTGCAACGCCTATAACATCCGTATGTGACGCCGATTCAAAAAGCACGGAATGTTTAAAGGCGTTGTACTGGTAAGCCAGATAAACACTGGAAACTATCACACCGAAAAAAGCCGGCGTGAAACCGTACCAAATAAGTTTTTTGAGATGCACCTGAGTTATTTGCCAAGCCTTTCGGACAATATCCCGTACGTCCATTTTTTTGTTTTTACCTGTCTGCCGTAGCCTTAGCGAAGGCAGGACTGGACACATGTTACAAGTTTTTCAGGCATTAGTAAAGGGCGCCATGCTTGACACGTGAAGTCTTAAATAATAGATCATCAGAGGTGGCATGAACGCCCTAACGACACACGACCCGTAAGGGGAGTGTCAAGCTCCCTAGCTTTTCAAATCAGTTTTCTTTTATACCGCGACTGAATGGCGGATTTTTTGGATTTGGTTTTTGTTTTTGGCCTCTGCAATCCCACCGTAGCGGGAGAGAGACTGCTTTTCTCACTGGCCCCGCTAAGCGGGGTGAGGAGGGGAAAAGTAGGGAGAGACCAATAAGTGAGAACCTATTACGGGATCCACTTATTGGCCTCTTTCTACTTGGCTTTGTTTTCAAGGAACCCATCATGTAATTATATCACCATAGGACTTGAAAGTCAATATCAAACCTTTCAAAAAACGGGACTTTGGGCTAGAATGCTTTAGCTAATTTAAGTCACGTGAAAGGAAAACTCTTTCTCATCGTCGGTCCCTCCGGTTCCGGAAAAAGCTCCGTCCTTCACAAGCTGAAAGAGCAAAAACCCGAATACATTTATCCCCTGTCCGCCACAACCCGGCCCATGCGGGAGGGTGAAAAGGACGGGGATATATATCACTTCATGAGCAAGGAAGAATTTAAGAATGGAATTGAAGCGGATATGTTTCTGGAATGGGCCAT
>JAHJFD010000005.1 GCA_018825145.1 Patescibacteria group bacterium | reverse complement strand
TTCTGAATGAAGCCATTCTGGCAATGTACCGAAATTCCGTTATGGTGCAGACGATGATCAACAATTACAATATCTGGTTCTCCCTTCCCGCCATTACATTTGTAATTTCCAGCTTTTTAGGTGAAGAAGTAGATGCATAAGCGTTTGACTTTTGCAGCCGCGCTACTTAATATGTTTGGGCTATCCGTGGGTGTTTAGCTCAGTTGGTAGAGCAGTAGCCTTTTAAGCTATTGGTCGTGGGTTCGAGTCCCACAACACCCACCACCCCACTATGAAGATTCTATTATTCGGAAGCACCGGGTTTATCGGTTCTTATTTAAAGGATGCACTGACTGAAAAAGGCTACGAAGTAGCCGGCCCGCGTATTGAGATCCGCAATTTTGATGAAGTGCGCGAAACGATTGAAAAAGAAGCACCAGATTATATCATCAACGCCACCGGCATGACCGGCAAACCCAATGTGGACTGGTGCGAAGACCATCCTGTGGAAACTTATTCAGTAAATGTAGCCGGCTCACTCAATATTGCCGCAGCCGCCCTGAAGAAGAACATAAAAGTGGCCCAACTCTCAAGCGGTTGCGTTTATAGCGGTGACAACAACGGCAAAGGCTGGACGGAAGAAGATAAGCCGAATTTCTTTGGTTCTATGTACTCCCGTTCCCGCGCCGCCTGCGAAATGATCTTAAAAGACTTCCCCAACGTGCTTCAGCTTCGCATCCGCATTCCGATTTTGGGTGAATCACATCGCAAGAATCTGATCGACAAGCTTCTGAAGTACCCGAAAATGATCAACATCGTAAATTCCTGCACCGTGATCGAGGATTTTGTACCCGCCGCCATTCAACTTATGGAAATGGGAACGACAGGCGTGATGAATATGACCAACATCGGAGCCCTGGACCACAAAGCCATCATGACCATGTACAAAGAAATTGTCGACCCAAACTTCGAGATGAATTTTATGAGCCCAGAGGAACAGGAAGCGCTCTGCAAAAGGCGTTCCAATTGCGTTTTAAATACCGACAAAAGAGAAGGACTGGACGTTCATATGCCTCCACTGGAAGATTCACTGAGAAAAGTGCTGGAAAACTACAAAAAGAATCTCAAATAGCTTCCGCGATCAGATCGTATTCTGAAGCGCCGGTAATTTTGACGTCAGCAAACTCATTCAGCCGAAGCTTTTTGGCAGATTTGATGTAAACCTTACCATCCACCTCCGGCGCGAACTTAGCGGATCTGCCAATGTAAGCTCCCCTCTCATCATCGAAGTCCTCCACCAACACTCTGCATACCGTTCCGACAATAGCCTGATTCTTTTTTAAGGAAATCTTTTGCTGAAGGAGCATGGCCTCGCCCCTTCTTTTATCTTTTTCAGGCGAAGACACCTGCCCCTTAAAAGAGTGGGCCGGCGTACCGGGCTCACGGGAATATTTAAAGACCCCGACATGATCAAAGTTGATGTCTTTAATGAATTTCAACAGATTTTTAAATTGCTTTTTGGTCTCTCCGGGAAAGCCGGCGATCATGCTTGTCCTAAGAGCGATACAGGGAACCATTTTTCGAATCTTTGCTATTTTTTCACTCAGAAGCTTCATGTCATAAGGCCGCCTCATGGCTTTTAAAATATCCGGATCACCATGCTGTAACGGCATATCGAGGTACTTGCAGATCTTGTCGGAAGAAGCCACAATTTTGAGTAGTTCATCCGTAATCCGCTCAGGGTAGACGTAAAGAAGGCGAACCCAAAAATCCCCTTTAATTGAAATGATCTTTTTCAGCAGTTCCGGCAAAGCCTTTCGTTTATAAAGGTCAGCACCATAAAATCCGGTATCCTGCGCCACCAAAACGATTTCCTTTATGCCGATTTTGACGAGCTGTCTGATTTCGGAAATTATGGACTGCATGGGCCGACTTCTGTAGTTACCCCTCAGGCGCGGAATTAGACAAAAGGCACAGCCGTTATTACACCCTTCAGCTATTTTGACGTAAGAAAAACCGGGAGGAGTGATCAAAAACTTTCCCGGCATGTCGGTGAATCTGTCAGGTTCGGGGTCAACACAGAAAACTGTCTCCCCTTTCACGACCCGCTTAAGGATGCCGTCGATTCTGCCGTAATTCACCGGGGAAACAATGGCCTTAACTTGAGGATACTGATCAAAAAAATCTTTCTTCAGCTGTGTAGTCAGACATCCTATGAGCACAATCCTTTTTTCCCGGATAGCCTCAATATTCTCATAAACTTCATCCCGGGCTACCTTCAGAAAGGCGCAGGAATTGATGATGACGATATCGGCACCGCTCAAATTTGAAAGCTGGAAGCCTGCTGAAAACTCAGCGATCACGGATTCGGTATCAGCTATATTTTTTGGACAACCCAGGGTGATGACAGCGACTTTAACCATGTGGAAATTAGTTCGCCCATGAGTCTATCGCCTTTTGCCCCTGATTTCCACTTTTTCCTGAGCACTATTTAAGAAGCTGGCCCCCCGCCATCCGCCCTTATTCACGTATTGTGTTATTTCGGATAGGCGGGGGGTTAACCCCTTATTCATGTCTACTAAGACTGAATAACAAAACTAAGCGGCCACTCTCCCCTGAAATAAAGGCTCATTCCCCTGAGCCGACGGCTCGTGGCCTATTTCTTCATGCAGATGAACGAGAATGGGTGACTTCGCATCGAATTTTCTTCCCTGGAATGCGGCATAAGAAGCTAGACTATTAGCGATATCCTGCCGGACACCCATAGCAATCAACTGCTCGTAACTGTGCATGAAGACGATTTCCGGATCACGGATAGAAGTGAACTCGATCAGATCACCTTTCTGCGGCGACTGATCTTTGGCAACTGATAATTTCATAAGGACAACTTATTATTTAATAAAGAATTGGTACAAATAGGAATTCCGATTTTCGAAGTAGCTTGTCGACAAAAGTTGACGGATTACTTGATAATCAGAGGCTACAATAGAAGCGACAAACGAACCTGACAGCCGGTATACCTCTCGGGAATCCCGCCTTGGCGGAATTATAATGGTGAGAGTTCACGGGAAGTCACGTAAACAATGCTTCTCCTATTTGCACTAAACCTTTATCAGGGAGGCCAACTTTTCAAAGATCAGATGTTTGTGTTTTTCCTGAGGGTGGAGAACTATTATAAATCGAAAAAGCATTATTGTCAATCATTCTGATATTGGACATGAAATGCTTGCATTTTGGCTTTATATAAGCTATAATCAAGTTGACAACATAATCTTGTCATCATTTAATAAACTGAAAATGATTGAAAACGTACTCAAAAACATCGGTCTGAACGAAAAAGAGATCGACGTGTATCTGACTAATTTGGAACTAGGCGCACAACCGGCCTCGACAATCGCCAGAAGGGTGAAGATCCCAAGAAACACCACCCGCTTTATTCTGGATAAACTGGTAGAGAAGGGTGTCATCGAAAAAAGCAAACGGGCCAACACCCAGCTATATTCCCCGGAGGAACCCAAGAACCTGATAAATTTATTAGAAAGCCGGCGTGTGGACCTGAACGCGGACATCGACGATAAGATCACTCAATTAAATGGTGTGATGGCCGAGTTGGAATCGCGGTTTCGCCCAACAAGCACCAAGCCCAAGGTTACTTTCTACGAAGGCGATGATGGCCTGAAGAAGGTTTACGAAGACACGCTGAAATCGAGCGAAACTATTCGCTCACTAGCAAGTTTCGAAGGAATGCACGGAGCACTACCCGACTACTTTAAAAACTATTACAAACGACGTGTTGAAAATAAGATCAATATCCGTTCTATCCATCCGGACACTCCCCTCGCCCGCGAAAGGACAAAGCACGACAAAAAAGAGGGGCGTGAAAGCAGGCTGGTTCCCCCAAAAGAATACAACTTTACTCCCGAGATTCAGTTTTACGACAACAAAATCGTAATCACTTCCTGGAAGGAAAAACTGGGTATATTAATAGAAAGTCATGAGGTCTATGAAGCCATGGCCGCATTATTTGAACTGGCGTGGAAGGAGGCATCACATGCCGCAGGCCAAATCTAAAACGTGTCCCAGTATTTTTAGGGATTCATTGCCCATAAACGGGTGAAAAGCGACGCGGATGGATTCTTCATCATGAGCATCATAATAGTAAGCCGCAATATGCACCCCATATGGTCTGGCTAGTTCACACAAACGCTCCCTCGGAACGCCGTGCACTTTCACTTCAACCACATGAGCAAGCTTGTCTTTATTGTACGGTCGTACAATCTGAATCCGGTCCTCATCATGAGGATCTTGTTTGTGTCTGGCACTGATATGAGCAGCTAAATCCACAAATTTATGCGCAGTATCGCTAATCGCCTCACTTCTGACTTTGGGATTAAGCACATATTTTGATAATTGCGGAAGGCTGGTTAATCCTTCTGATTGCATGGCATGCGCCGTGCGAGCCATCGCCTCATGGTAAACAGTACCGGGATAGTCCCCCATACCTGTATCCTCAAGGCCGGTCCTGCGCCCCGGAACAACAAAATCTTTGGCAAGCACAACCACTCCCAATCCCTGGCCAAATTCAGCTCCTTTGTTGGTACTGTAAAGCACTACATCGGGATGGCAGGAAGTCATATCGTGTTCTACCCTGCCGGCAGACTGACAAGCGTCAATAATAAGCTTAGTGTGAGGGGACGCAATTTTGCGGGCTTCGTGAATGGCGGCAAGTGGAAAGACCGTTCCAAAGCGACTGGTTTCACTTGCCAACAGATAATCAAAACGTGAAGCACGCAGGACTTCAATAATTCTTCCTCTGTACTGCGCAACGTCAATAAATGGAGGTAATTGCTCCACATCAATACCATGTTTCTTCATTTTTCCCAACATCTCACCGTATTCCTCATCGGTTGCGAGCACACGATCGCCAGATCGCATACAACTTAGCAGAAAAGCATTGAAGGCCATCGTGCCATTCGGATGAAAAGTGGCGTTCTCGGGTTTGAATCGTCTGGCAAGAAAAATATCATGAATGCGCTCCAATGGAAGGGTGGCTTTTAACCTCATTCGATCTACAAAAGGTTCCCAGGCCAAATCAGCGAAACGTGCCACATCATCGGCCGCCTCTTTCAGACAGTTGTTCTGAATGCCAAACTGAGCCGTATCGAAATAAGTCGTTAAAAAACGTGATCCTGCTGAGTTACGGGCCTGAAAAACATTCGCCATTTCTTCATCGGTCAGGGCATGCCTGTTTTCTTTCAGATTTCTGAAGAATTCCCCATACTTCGACTCCATTCCCATGACGGCTTTGTACCGTTTATCCGGAATATCCTGCTCAAAGGCTTCATCGATAAGCTGACGGGCTTGTACCATATGAGGCTGTATGAAATTGATCATTGAACAGAAATTACCACTCAGATTTGCTTTAACCGCCTCAAAAAGAACGTCGACACTCGCCTTAGCGGGTTCATAACCGGTGGCTTTGAATGCCGCCCTATCAACACTTCTGCGAAGCAATGGAAGTAAATTGTCATCCGTCCTGAGAAGTCTCAAAAACTCAGCCCTGGAATTCACGCAGGACAAAAGAGTATATAAAGCATAATCGTAACCAGCCATGTCTTCCTCTTTCAGGCAATAGGCCTCATCCAGATGCTCCAAAGCATTCTGATAGAAATTCGGATGTTGTTCTTTGTACCTGAGAACAAGATTCCGATAGTTCTCCGGACCTTTCGACAAACCTCCGGAAATACTGCTTCTTAGTGATCTTATATCGCTTTCGCGAGGCAGGGATTCAGGGACAAAAGGTTCGCTTAACAAATTTGAGATAGACATGGGGATTAAATTAATGGTGCTAATTTAAGGTTTAATAATTAATTCGAGTCTCCGGCCCCCACCTGAAGTGGGGGGGCCGGAGGACTCTCTGTTGTGCTTGACCTTGTAACTGCCACCAGAGGGGGTGGCTAGCTGCCGTAGACCTGCGCGTAGGCGAGGTCCACGAGAGCTTTGTCGCCCGGCTCCGGGTAGCGGCCCTTGAGGCCGTCACGCAAAAGCACGGCAACACAGATGTCGCCGCACTTGCGGAAGGTATCGACGAAACGCCGGAGGCGCCGCGTATCCACCTCATCCAGCTCGTCGGGAACGACGGGCTGGGCAGGCTCGGCCTTGTCGGCCTCGCATGCGACGAGAGTGTCTGGCATGTCGTCGTGACCGCAGGCCTCCTCGATGGCTCGCTTGACAAGCTTACGACAGCCAGGCTGTCGACGAAGGACGGACTCCTTCATCTCCTCGAGATGGTCCGGGCCTACCTGCTCGAAGATCTTGCTGAGGTCTACGAAGACCTCGTGTTCCTCCTTGAAGGAAGGGTGAGCGGCTTCGAGCGGCGGGTCGGACTCTTGCCCGGCCATCCGAATTGGAAGGCCAGACAGGAAGCCCGGCCAGCTCGGCGCGCGAATGATGGGTTCGTTGCAACCCAGTCCGCCACCGAGGCGGAAGAGGAGGGGCAAGAGCCCCCGATGTCCGCCGTCGTCGGGCGGGTTGACAGTGGCACGCATCTTGCGGCCGTCGTCGTGCCCGCTGGGGCAGGCCCGCGCGAACGCGAACGCGAGTGTAGGCGATGCCCGCACCCGCCAAGTGGCCAGGACGGCCAGCATCGCGGCGGCGGTCGTCATGATGCAGATGCAGTTGATCGTGATCATGGACGTTTCTCCTTCTTGTCGTTGAGGTTGAGGTTCTTTTTCATGGCTGATTTCTCCTTTCTTCAGCCTTGCGCAGTCCACCGTGGACCACTTCCGGCAGCCTGAAACTGACAGCCTTTAATCGGCCACAAAAAAATGACCGGCTAAGGACTGCCAGTTTTGTTAAAAGTTATTTGCACAACAGAGAGCATGCACGTCCCCGTAGCAAAAATGCGCTTATATAAGCCATTTAAAGCAACACAGAGACATGCAGCTCTCCGCTAAAGAGCTTTTAAAGAGCGTAACCTCAAAAGGTTAGGCTGAGGATTGTACAATATTTTGACATTAAAGTCAATACATTATGCTTTATTCTTTGAAAGTCTGACCAAAATCAATATCAGCAGAAGGTAATATCCCGCCATCATCATAAAAGTCATACCGGGCAAATTCACGCTCGCATAGGGAATAATGGACGTAAACTCAATGATTTTGATGATATAAGTCAGAACTCCCCATGCCATATAGGCAAAAATCTGCGCCAGCGGAAAGAATACGAAAGATAGAATCACCGCCACAAAACCAAAGAGCATGGCCGGTGGAATAGCAAAAGCCACCAGCAGATTGGCAAGCGGCGCGATCAGGCTCAGTCGTTCAAAATTGTAGACAATAATGGGCAGGGCCATCACCTGAGCCGACAGCGTCATGGTGATCGCCTCGCGAACACCAAATGTTTCAGGAAGTTTTTTGGAATATTTCTCGAAATGCGGCGCCACGTAAATCAACCCCATCACCGCCGCGAACGAGAGCTGAAAACCGACATCATGCATCAGGATTTTCGGGTTCCACAAAACCATTAGCATCGCCGACCAGAGGATGGTCAGGTGAATGTTGTTCTGCCGGCCGTAATTGAGGGCAATCAGGCCTAAAATACCCATAATACTGGCCCGTACTACCGCCGGACTGGCCCCCACAAATAGCGTAAACAGAACAATGCTCGCGCAAGCCACCGCGAATCCCGTCATACGGGGCAGGCCGCCGAGTAACCACATCACAAAAACGATTATAATGGTGATATTGTACCCGCTGATAGCGATGATGTGAGTGAGTCCCGTGATATTGAACTTCGTCATCAGATCATCCGGAATACCTTTGCGCGCACCCACCAGCAAACCGGCCTCAAAACTGGCATGCGGTTCCGGAAAAAGGCGGTTGATTCGTTCCATAAATTTTCCCTGCAAATAGCTCATTCCATGCCAAAACAGATTCCCCTGCCCCGATTCAAGGAGTCTGACGCTGGGCTGATACATGACCGAATATACTCCAAAACGGCTTAAATAAGCCCCGTAATCAAATCCGTCAAATTCACCTGGTGCCAGAACTTCACCCCAAAGCCGCACAAGGTCGCCATATTTGTACTGCGGATATTTATTGAGCGAGATCAGAATATCCCCTTTCACCTCGCGTTCACCACCGTCCACCGACCAATGTTCCGCAGACACCGTATATTTGGCTTTATCCCGCCGGATATCAACTTCAGTCACCACCCCGATAACCTCCATTTTCTGGTCATTGTAGTAATCGATGTCATTTGGCGTGACCCGGTGTTCTGCAACCACTACCCGAAAAACACCAAGACTTAGCCCAAGCAATATCGGCACCAAATATTTAAAAAATCTTCCCATAAATTAGATTTAGTGGGAAGGCAGGTTGCTTATTGTATAGCTTTTTATGAATTTGTCAATATTTTTAGTGAAACCCCAGGGTATACCAAAATGGGTAGAAAATTCTGTTGCACAAGATCGGTGCAAGATCTGTGCAAACTTTGTGCAAGATCTGTGCATCAGAATTCACACACTAAAAAAGGATAACCTCCGCCAGTCGTTTCCAATCCTCAATCTCCAATTCCTCTGACCTTGCGCCAACAGAAATATTTGCCTTTTCCAAAATCTCGCGAACCTCAGCAGGCTCTTTATGAAGCCCTGCCGCCAAACCGTTACTAAGCTTCTTACGTTTTTGACTGTAACCAAATTTCACAATCCTCAAAAAGTCTTTCATTTCCGCCTCGGGCACCTTGGGCTCAGGAAAAACCGTGATTTTCAAAATGGCCGAATCGACTTTAGGCGCGGGATAAAAGGAGCTGGCAGGCACTGTAGAAATATATTCAGGATGGCCCTGAAGCTGAGTTTCCACCGTAATAAAACTTTTGCCCGTCAGGCCGCAAATCTTTTCTGCAACCTCTTTTTGCACCAGCACAACCATCAGTTTTGGCCTCACTTTGGCCTGCAAAAAGTGCCGGATCACCGGCGAAGTGATGTAGTAAGGAATATTGGCCACCACCTTATACTTATCACCCACCAAATCCACAATGTCCGTCTTCAAAATGTCGGCGTGGATCACTTCCAGATTCTCCGTCTGGCTGAATTGCGCCTTGAGTATCTCCACCATATTCCTATCCAGCTCCACGGACGTCACTTTGCCGGCTTTCTGAATAAGCCGTTCCGTTAAAAACCCCGTCCCCGACCCCACTTCCACCACATGATCGCCTTCATACAAATCCGCCGCCTCAATAATTTGGTCAAGTGCCTTGTCGTCGATTAAAAAGTTCTGCCCCAAACCTTTTTGAGCCCATAGCCCTTTTGCTATCAGCTGTGATTTAAGTTGATCGAGTTTGGACATTGGTCATTGGTAACTGGTAATTGGTCATTGCGAGAGTTTCTCGAGTGGCGCAATATTGGCAGCGAACTTTTTGATGCCATATACTTTATCTTTAAAGGCCACTGTCACCAAATCCCCTCTTCGCTCCACCACAATACCTTCCCCAAAACTGGCATGCGTGACTTTGTCACCGTCTTTGAATTTCTTTTCGGCAATTTCAGGGTCATGTTTTTCCTTCACCGGCTCTTTGCGAATATCAAAAAATAATTCACTTCGATCCATCGGCTCAAGCCCTGTCGCCTCCATAAGTTCTTTGGGTATGTCATCGATAAAACGGGACAACGGATTACTCTGATAATCGCCGTACAGCATGCGTTGCTTAGCCGCGAGTAAATAGAGTTTGTGCATGGCGCGTGTCACCCCCACATACATCAGACGCCGTTCTTCTTCCATGCCGGCCTCTTCAAAAAGCGCGCGGGAATGCGGAAAAATATTTTCCTCACAACCCACAATAAACACATAAGGATATTCCAGACCCTTCACTGAGTGCAAAGTCATTAGGGTTACGTTCGAAATATCATCGGTAATCTGGTCCGTGTCCGCCACCAGCGAGACTTCCTCCAGAAAGTAAGCAAGCGAGAGTTCAGGCTCTGTTTCATCGTATTTGGTAGCCACCGAAATAAGCTCCATCACGTTTTCATAGCGCATTTCTCCCTCTTCTGTGCCGTCTTCTGTCAGATGTTTTTTGAAATCTATCTGTTTCACGATCTGGCGAAGGAACTCTGAAACGTGCAAATCCTGCGCCCGCTTCTGAAAATTTATGATCATCTGCCAAAAACTGACCAGAGCTTCTTTGGTCGCCCCCTTCACCTCGTCCACCATTTGGATGTGGTTGAGCACTTCGGCCAAACTCAGTGAGCGTTCCAAACCAAAGGCCTGCAATTTGTGAATGGTTCCCTGACCGATACGCCGGGACGGCGTATTGATGATCCTCAGCAGGCTATCGGTATCGTTCGGGTTATGAATGACTCGCAGATAAGCCAGAATATCTTTAATTTCCTTGCGCGCATAGAATTTTACCCCGCCGATAACCTTGTACGGCAGGCCGTGCCGCAAAAAGGCTTCTTCCAGAATACGCGACTGGGCGTTGGTACGATAAAGCACCACAATATCTTTCAGGCTCACTTCTTTAAGGCGCATCAACTTTTCGATTTCCCGTGCCACCCAGTCCGCCTCTTCCGTTTCGGAACGCGCGTGGATGACCTCGATGAGATCCCCGCCTTCTTTTTCTGTCCACATCTTTTTGGCTTTCCGCCGTTTGTTCTTTGCGATCACACTGTCCGCCGCGTCTAAAATCACCTGCGTCGATCGGTAGTTCTGTTCCAGCTTGATCACCTTGGCATCGGGATAGTCTTTTTCAAATTCTAAAATATTGGTGATGTCCGCTCCACGAAAACTGTAAATGGACTGATCACTGTCACCGATCACGCAGATGTTGCGGTACTTGGCGGCCCAAAGTTTAGCCAGTGTGTACTGGGCGTGGTTGGTATCCTGATACTCGTCGATAGATATATAGCGCCAGCGTTCCTGATACTCATCCAGCACGTCAGGATTTTCCTGAAAGAGCTTAACCGTGTAAAGAAGCAGATCATCAAAATCCAAAGCGTTGTTATCTTTAAGACGTTTTTCGTAAGCCGAAAAAAGCGTGGCCACCTGTCGTTCAAAGTGATTACCGGCTTTTGCCAAAAAATCCGCCGCCCCTTTGAGTTGATTTTTGAATTTGGAGATCATACCCAAAACCACCTGATACTTGATCTTTTCGTCGTCGATCTGATTCTCTTTAATCAGCCGTTTCATCAGACTCTGCTGATCAGTGGCATCGTAGATGACAAAACTCTTTTCGCGCCCCAGCCTTTCGATATACTTCCGCAAAATCCGCACGCAAACCGAATGGAAGGTGCCGATCATTGGCCTGTTTTTCTCGTTCAGATCAAAGTTCTGGGTCAGGAGTTCCTCGACTCGCCTCTGCATTTCTCCGGCCGCCTTGTTGGTGAAGGTGACAGCCAGAATCTGCCACGGTTGAGCCATTCCCTGCTGAATCAGGTGAGCAATGCGATAGGTCAAAGCACGGGTTTTTCCACTCCCCGCCCCCGCTATAATAAGGAGCGGAACACTCAAAGTCTCTGCCGCCTCTCGTTGCCGGTCATTTAGATCACTTAGTAGGCTCATAATTTTGCCTAGACAGCATACCTGAAAGTCTGTAATATTCCCAAGCAATCTTTGCTTCCTGCAACAGCGGGGGGCCGAATTTAGTCCATAAAGATATAAACCATGGCAAAGAAACAAGACGCCACGCGCGTTGTCCTGCCCGGACAGGACAAAAAATATGAGCTGATGCTCATACTCCAACCCGATTTACTTGAGTCCGCTACCGAAAAAAAGCTCAGGGATTTTGAGCAATACCTTGAGGAAAACGGCGGTACAGTGGATATGAAGGACAACTGGGGAAAAAGGAAGCTGGCCTATAAAATAGGAAAGTTTGATACCGGTACCTATGTTGTTTACAATATCACTCTTCCGAACGATTTCAACCAGGAACTGGATGAACACATGCGAATCGATAAGGATATTATCCGCTTCCTCCACGTTTCCGTGAAAGATGATTACAACTACACCAAATTTGAGGAAGAGAAAGTGGTGGAAGAACCCAAGAAAGAAGCGCCAAGCGCCCCACGGAAACCTACCACCACCCATCGGGCTTCATCCAGGGAAAAGACAACGACCGAAATAAAGGACAAAGGCAAAAAAGCCGATGCCGAAAGTCTCGACGAAAAACTGGATAAACTGCTTGAAGGTGACGACCTCAATATTTAACTATATATCAGACACTAACCATTAGACATTCAATAACATGGCTAAAATAATTTTTTCCACCAACCAAAAGTTCGCTCTCGGCAAACGCCGCTGCACTTTCTGTACAAATCAGATGACCGATATAGATTATAAAGACATTGGAACACTAAAGCACTTTGTTGATGGTTTTAAGAAGATCAAGAATCGTTACTACACGGGTGTCTGCCTGACTCATCAGAAAAAGCTGGCTAACGCGATTAAAAGAGCCAGACACCTTGCCCTGCTGCCTTTCACTAACTAAAGCGCATGTCTGGTCACAGTAAATGGCATTCAATCAAGCACAAAAAAGGTGCCGCTGACGCCAAACGCGGTAAGATTTTCACGCGCCACGCCGCCCTGATCAGTATTGCCGCCCGCAACGGAGGTGACCCGGAGATGAATCCAGCTCTTCGTCTTGCCATCGACAATGCCAAAAAAGATAATGTGCCCAGTGCCAATATCGATAAAGCCATAAAACGCGGCACCGGTGAAGACAAGGACGCCGCCCAGATTGAAGAAGTCAGCTACGAAGGTTACGGCCCTGGTGGTGTGGCGGTAATTGTGGAATGTCTGACGGATAACAAAAACCGCAGTTACACGAATATCCGCGTTATCTTCAACAAACATGGCGGAAATTTAGGCACTTCCGGTTCGGTCGCCTGGATGTTCGACCGCAAAGGGATCATCAGTATTGATTTAAAAGGAATCGAAGCCGACAATCTGGAGCTGGCGGCCATCGATGCGGGCGCCACGGACATCGAAAGGGAAAAAGACCTGATGCACATCTACACCGACCCCCATCAGCTTCATGCGATTGACCAGAAAATGAAAGCCGCCGGTTACAAACCCGAAAAGGCCGAAGCTCAGCTCGTCCCGAATCAAACGGTCAAAATCGAAGATGAATCCACAGCCAGAAAAATTCTGAACTTCATGGAAGCTCTGGATGACGATCAGGATGTGAGTGACGTTTCCGGCAATTTTGATATTTCCGACGAAATGATGGATAATATCAACATGCCCCAGTAGCTCAGTGGATAGAGCAATAGCCTTCTAAGCTAGAGGTCGCAAGTTCGATTCTTGCCTGGGGTACCATTATTTACAATCCCATGAGCTCTAAATCCTTTATCTGGATCGGCATGTTTGTCGGCTCCGCCATCGGAGCTTATGTTCCCAGCCTATGGGGAGATGGCGCTTTTACTTTTACCTCCGCGATTTCCACAGCAGTCGGTGGTCTTTTAGGTATTTGGGTAGGTTTCAAATTAGGCAATAATTAAAAGAAAGCTCAAACCACAAGAAGAACAAAAGACAGTGCGGCTCCAAATACAGCACCCACAATCACTTCCCAAAGGCTGTGACCCAAAGATTCTTCGAGTTTGGTCGTGTGATGTTTGTTGATGAATTTCGCGTGTTTGCCTGATTCCTGGCGTAGGGTTACCGCATCGTACATCACAACCAGTGCTATGACTGCCGAAATCATAAAAGCCACACTCTCAATCCCCTCAAGATAAGCCACCACCGCCACCAGTGAACCCACAAATGCCGAATGACCGCTAGGCATCCCCCCCGGATTGATGAACCTGAGCTTTGAGCGCTTCCTCAGAAGATCAATCGTCATCTTAAGCGTCTCCGCCGCGAGAATGGCAATAAAGGGAATTATAATTGGGTACTGGTGAAGATAAACCATAGTATTTTGTAACAAATTTATTTTAGTATAAAACTCAGAATTATGCTAAAATATCTTCGAATAAAAAAATAAAATGCGAAATTTCATCAAAAAAACTCTGGCTGTACTGGCAATCGCAATGCTGGCGGCTGTTTTAGGCGGTTGCGGTTCGCAAAATACTGCTGAATCCAGTCTAAAAGTTTATGAAGGCGGCCTGTTCACAATAAATATTGATCCAAACTGGAAGATCATCACCCAGTCCGAATTCTACCCCGAAGTCCCCAAAGAGACGCTGGTCGCTTTTACAACACCGGAAGCTTATGACGGTTTTTTCATCAACGTGAATGTCGTAAAGGAAGATCTGACTGCCGAAGTGTCCTCAATCGACTACGCAAGAGCCAACATCAATCTGGCCGCCCAAAACCTGACCGACTACGAAAAAGTGCAGGAAGCGCAGGTGGATCTGAATGGCGTTCCTGCTATGGTTCATATATTTCAGGCCAGGCTTAACCCTACAGAAAATCTCATTCGCTTTATTCAGCTGTACGTGACCAAAGGAAAAGACGCTTACATTGTTACCGGCGGCATGCTTCCCGGCACCCCAAAAGAACTCCGCGACCAGGTGGGCGCCAGTGTAACGAGTTTTAGGTTGAGATAGATTGCAAATTAGGTCAACTTGTTTAAGGTACCGTGGCGAAGCTGGTTAACGCAGGGGTCTGCAAAACCTCCATTCGTGGGTTCGAATCCCACCGGTACCTCCAGACTTTTCCGGGTATTTTCCATAAAAAAGCAATTCATATATAATTACAGAAGTACTATTTCAGAATGCAGACTATGAAAATTACATCCAATCAAATCATCGCTTTTATTGTTGCCTTTTTGGTGGGAGTTGGTATAGCTACCTACATCATGCATTAAACCTTCTATAACGTGGCTTAGTAATCTGCCAGGGAATTGATTTAAGCTCAGCTAGCTGATAAAATAGGCTCACTTTAAATCATAAAGCTTTATTTTTGCATGGCTGATGATCTCAATGAAAAACTCAAAGCTGCCGCGGCAGACGATAAGGTACAGCATCAGGCTCAAAGTGACAACGATGCCAAAGACGCCAGAATCGAAGAGCTGACAGGCCAGCTGGCTAGAGCTATGGCCGATTTGCAGAACTTTAAACGAAGAAACGAAGATGAAAAAGCAAGTTTTGTAAAATTCGCCAACGCGGAACTTCTAAAAATCATACTGCCCATACTGGACAATCTGGATCGGAGCGTAACCCACCTGCCTGAGGAACTCAAAGACAACGAATGGACCAAGGGTATGCTGCAGATTCACAATGATCTTTTGAAGACTTTTGAAAAACTTGGCATTAAAAAGATCAAAACCGTTGGCGAAAAGCTGAATCCTAAAATGCACGAAGCCCTGATGGCCGGCCCCGGCGAAAAAGACGTGATTGTGGAAGAGTTTGAACCCGGCTACACCTTATTTGATGACGTGATAAAGGTTGCCAAAGTGAAGGTGGGTGATGGCCTGCCTACCGACAGGCAAGCTCCAAAAAAATAATTGACAGAGTTCATTAGCACTCTATAATGGTGAGTGCTAAATTTAAATCGTAACGAACAAATCAAAATGGGTAAAATAATCGGAATCGACTTAGGTACCACAAATTCCTGCATGGCTGTGATGGAGGGTGGTGAGCCGGTAGTCATCGCCAACGCGGAAGGAAACCGGACAACGCCATCAATTATTGCCGAAAAGGACGGGGAAAGACTCGCAGGCGTCATTGCAAAACGTCAGGCTGTCACCAACCCACACAACACTATTTTTTCTGCCAAAAGGTTCATCGGACACAAACTGGATGAAGTGGAAAAAGAGGCAAAGATGATGCCCTTTGAGACCAAAGCCGGAAAAAACGATGAAGTCGAAATCAAAATGGGCGATAAATGGTTTAAACCCGCCGAAATTTCCGCACGAGTGCTTCAAAAACTAAAAGCTGACGCGGAAGCGTATCTGGGCCAGCCTGTAACCGAAGCGGTAATTACCGTACCTGCCTACTTCAATGACTCCCAGCGACAGGCCACCAAAGACGCAGGTAAAATCGCCGGTCTTGAAGTAAAAAGAATAATCAACGAACCCACAGCCGCCGCTCTGGCTTACGGCCTGGATAAGAAGAAGAACGATGAAAAAATTGCTGTATTTGATCTGGGTGGCGGTACTTTTGACATCTCTATTCTGGAACTGGGCGACGGGGTTTTCGAAGTGATTTCCACCAACGGTGACACGCATCTGGGCGGAGATGACTTTGATCAGGAGGTTATCGACTACCTGGTCGATGCCTTCAAAAAATCCGATGGAATCGACCTTTCCAAAGACCAGATGGCCCTGCAAAGACTTAAAGAAGCGGCTGAAAAGGCAAAAATCGAACTATCTAGCGCTCAGGAAACGGATATCAATCTGCCTTTCATAACCGCGGATGCCAGCGGCCCCAAGCACATGAACCTGAAACTCTCCCGTTCCAAACTGGAAGAACTGACCAGTGACCTGATTCAGCGCACCAAAAAACCATGCGAAAAAGCCCTCAAAGACGCCAAAATGAATGCCAGCGACATTCATGAAGTAGTCATGGTAGGAGGAATGACCCGCATGCCGGCTGTAATTAAAATGGCCAAAGACATTTTCGGCAAAGAACCACACAAAGGCGTTAATCCGGACGAAGTGGTAGCCATCGGCGCCGCCATTCAGGGCGGAATTCTGATGGGCGATGTAAAAGACCTGTTACTGCTCGACGTCACTCCCCTTTCGCTCAGTATCGAAACACTGGGAGGCGTGGCAACCCGCATTATCGAACGCAACACCACTATTCCCACCGCGAAATCACAGGTCTTTTCAACCGCTTCGGACAATCAGCCGAGCGTGGATGTGCATGTGCTTCAGGGGGAACGTGAAATGGCCGCCGACAATAAATCTCTTGGGCGTTTTATTCTGGACGGCATTCCTCCGGCACCCCGCGGCGTCCCGCAAATCGAAGTTACTTTTGACATCGACGCCAACGGCATTCTGAATGTGACTGCCAAAGACAAAGGCACCGGCAAACAGCAAAAAATCACCATTCAGGGCGCCAGCGGACTAAGTGAAGAAGAAGTCGAAAAGATGAGAAAAGACGCCGAAGCCCACGCCGAAGAGGACAAGAAGAAGAAAGAAAGTGTGGAAATCCGCAATAAAGCCGACGGAATTGTCTTCCAGCTTGAAAAAATGATGCGCGAAAACGACACCAAGATCAAAGACGAACTGAAAAAACCCGTAAACGAAAAAATCAGCGCACTCAAAGATTTACTGAAAGATGAAAAGGCTACTCCTGAAGCCATTAAAAAAGCCACCGAAGACTTGGAACAGGAAGCCCAGAAAATCGGCACCGAGATTTATAAGGAAGCCGAGAATAAAGAGGCTAATGACGACATCAAATCAAATGATGACGTAAAAGTCACCGATCACAACAAGAAAGAAAGTGATGAAGGCGAAGAAGGGGAAGTTGTAGAGTAATAGTGGTGCCCGGGGAGAGAATCGAACTCTCACTCCCGAAGGAATCCCGCCTTGGCGGGACGCGTCTATTAATTTACCAATGTGGTGCCCGGGGAGAGAATCGAACTCTCACTCCCGAAGGAATCCCGCCTTGGCGGGACGCGTCTATTAATTTACCAATGTGGTGCCCGGGGAGAGAATCGAACTCTCACTCCCGAAGGAACACGATTTTGAGTCGTGCGCGTCTACCAGTTCCGCCACCCGGGCACAGGCAGATTCTATCAGACTTCGCTTTTATGGTAAACTTAGCGGGCAATGAATCAGAATCAAAATGACATTCAAAGGGAAATAAACACACTCAAAGCACGAAACAAGCGCGTTGAACTGGACAAAGCCTGGGAAACGTCCTGGACCCGTCGATTTATCATTGCCATTATGACCTACGCCCTGATCGTCATTTTTATGCTGGTAACAAAACTTGAAAAACCTTTTATTTCGGCGATCATTCCAACCGTGGCCTACCTGATTTCAGCCAGCGCCTTACCCTTTTTTAAGAAATGGTGGATAAAAAAACAATAAGAAAGGGATTTGTGTCGATAGGCACCGTTCTGATTCTGATGCTGGCCACCCCTTTTTTGGGAACAGCCATTATAGGTATGCAAACCGCCGACCAGATTTATAAAACAACCAAAGAAATCCCTCAAAAGGAAGTGGCTCTGGTTCTGGGAGCCGCAGCCTACCCCAGCCGACTCTCGGACGTACTGAAAGACCGCGTGGACACCGCCATTGAACTTTATGAAGCTGAAAAAATCAGCGCGTTGGTCATGAGCGGCGCTCCAAACGAAGTGGAAGCCATGAAGGACTACGCCATCGGGCAAAACATACCGGAAGAAGCTATAACGGAAGATATTACCGGCCTTAACACGATGGCATCCGTCAAAAATTTCGCCGAACTAAACCGATCCGTAATTATTGTGACCCAAAAATACCATCTGCCCCGCGCTTTGTTCATCGCCAACGCGCTTGGCATTGATGCTATTGGAATGGCAGCGGACCGAAGCGAATATACAAAAATTTTCGAATTCAAAAAAAGGGAGCTTTTAGCTACCAGCAAAGCCATTCTGGATCTTTTTTTCTTAAATTGAAAAGACCCGCTCCGGGGTGAACGGGCCTTTTCGTAAACATGGCAGGCTTTATTTAAAATTGAGCGTCACCTAAAACAATTTCGATGATGAGGTTGGCAATCTTAGCAGCCTCAGCTCTGTTGATTGGTGCGTCAGGACGGAAGGTGCTGGCATTATCGTCACCGCTGACAATTCCCAGATCGGCAGCGTATTGAATAAAGCGTGCATTCTTGTGGCCTCGGGCAACATCAGAGAAGTCTGTGCTCGCTACTTCTTCCGGATCAATACCGACGGCTTCAAGAACAAGTCTTACCACCTCGCCACGAGTAGCAGCGCGATTCAGATCAACATTGCCATCAACTAAATCTAGTCCAAGCTCCTCAGCTTTTTTAACGTAGCCTTTTGCCCAGTGGTTAAGGGCGGAAGATAACTCTGGATTACCGGAAGCTTTTGCTTCGTTTGCTGTTTCTAAAGCAATTTTTAAGATTTCAGCAACTGTAATGTTATTCGCAGGTCGGAATTCACCAAGTTCGTTTCCGTTGGCATCTTTGTAGCCGCTGATAATTCCACGATCTTTTACCGGAGCAACGTACTGTGTGTACCATGCATCGTCGTCAGTATCTTTAAATGGGATCAATTTCTTGGCAAACTTGCGAACCTTAGCCTTAGCTTTTATTTCGGCAATTATTCTTTTAAGGCGGTCTCTGACAGATCGAACTTCAGCATCGGAAGCATCATCGCCAAGCTCATTTAAAGCAGACTCAATCTCTTCTTCAATCTCGCCAGCGCTGTCCTCGTCAAAATTATAGTCGCCTATTTCATCAATCACCTCTTCAATATTCTCCACATTTTCTCCGCCTTTATTAAGAAGGTAAAAACGATGCATTCGCTCACGTAATTCTGCAAGTTTTTCCTGAACATCAAACTTATGCTCTAAAAGCTTATTTTGATCGGATTTACTAACACCCTGAAGGGCTTGGGCCAAATGCTTTACCTCAACCATGTGGCCATTCCCGATTTGCTTTCTGCCAGTGAGGAGTTCATCGGGGGTAAAAGTCTCATTCAATTCACCGATATTCAGAGTAATCTCAAGTTTCTCATCGCTTTTTTCGTCCGGCTTGTACTGAACAATAAGTCCATCCCAGTGCCCTGAAATAACGGAATCAAATTCAATTGAGCTTCCGGCTTTAACCGTCACTGAATCGTTTTTTTCAAACAACACCTGCTTGCGGACAATTAGTTCACCGGTATTGACTGAAACCTTTCCAATATAATGTTGTTTGTTCTTGTCGCATTCAGGTGTCTCACCGGCATCAAGGGCAGCCGTAATGTCCTCATAACTAACGCCCGGGCATCTTTCTTTTTGATCGAGAACGCCCCAACGGATTTCATAAACTTTGGCCATATTCCTGACCTGATGAAGTCGATCACGGAGCTTCTCATTATGTTTTATAAGCCTGGCACGCAGTTTTGCAAGAAGTGCTTTTAAATGATGCATCTTGCGCATGAGCTTTACACGCTTTTTTGGGTCCTTTTGCGCTTCATCCTCAAGCGCGTTAATTTCCTGAGTGATGTCAGCCTCAATTTCCTCGACAGTCTCAGCCGCCTCATCTTCTGACATCTCTGCGATTTCATCAGTCACTTCCTCTACTATCTCATCGATAGCATCTTCAGCGACTTCATCCGTTGCAGCATCACCATTTTCATCGGTGAGGTCTACAACTTCTTCTACAGCGTCAACGACGTTGTCAGTATCAACTTCTTCAACCACTGCCTCGACATCGGCTGAAGTAGTGTCCATGGCTTCATCAGCGAAAGCCATGGGTAAAGCTGGCGCAAAAGATTGCACCATAAAAGCAGCCATAAGCGTAAGACTCAGCCGCCTGGTAAGTTTTTTCTTAATCATAATTTTGATTATTAAGAAATAAATAAATGTGTATGAATTTCTCCATGCACAACTAAATACACCTCACTCCATTTTTTGTTACATCTTTTTTATTCTTCTTCCATCCTTTTACGATAGTTTGCTATTACCTCAGCAAGAACCATTTTTAATTTATCCAATGGTAAATCTTTTATGCGAGCTTTGATGATCGCTTGTTTTTCCGGAGGTAAATCTCTGATATGTTCAATGATTTTGTGAATGATGACACTGCGATCTTCGGCAATTCTTTTTTCCAATTCCAGCCTGTTCAATTCCCCTTCAACATTCGGCACATCCTCTTCGGTCTTCAGCACCTCATCTTTATCCGGCAACTCAACATCTGCTTCAATCATTACTTCCTTTATTGGAACTTCCTTCTGTATTGGCGCTTGCTCTGGTTTTAACGCTTCTTCCTTAATGACTGCTTTTTCTTCAATTATTATCTCTTTTACTTCAGGATGACTTTCTTTAAATTCCTCAACTCTTTCCTGGTATGCCTCCTTTTTTTCTTCAGCTTTTTCTTTAAATTCCACTTTTTCTTCTTCACTAAGACTCTCAAATCGATGCTTAAGTTCCATTTTCTTGGCTTCAAGTTCCTTCCTTGCCTCTCTGACAACATCACCGAGGATTTCAGGGCTATCGGCTTCGACGGCTGATCTTAAGCGATTCATGTGTTCCTCAAAATCAGAAATTTCTTCTTCCGTTGCCCCTTGCTTAACCAAGTCGGAAAGATCTTCAGTGCTTTTATTAAGAACCTGCCCCGCATGAAGGATTTTATTCTGCAAACGCTTCTCTTTTATAACCAAATGCCTGACTTTTGCTTCAGCGGCGTGTTCTAAAATAAAGTCTTTTTCACGCTTACCGTCTAATACGGCTTTTTTTATATTTTCCTGAACTAACTTTCGTTTATTTTCAAAATTTACCTTTTTGATTTGAATCACAGTTTTCTTTTCACCTTTTTCAATGGCCCGATCAACCTCATAGATGCTCTCGCTGATGGCCTCCTGCTGTTCGATAGTCGTATCCAGAGCAGCCGCCACAGTTTCAGCAACCGTCTCTCCTTCTATTACCTCACTTACTCCGACAAGGACTTCGATCTCGTCCGTTTGGAGTTCATCAATTTCATCTAAAGCTTCATCAAGAGTGTCCGTTTCGGTCGTTTCGCCAAGACTCTCAATCGCCGCCTGAGTTTCTTCCACCATTTCTTCGGTCAGATCTGAAATCAGATTTTCATCAACCTCGATACTGTCTTCATTCTCGGCGACAGCCATGGCAATAAAAGAAAAAGAAGTTTCTCCGGTTATGGCCATTTCCAGCTTTGCCAAAGCAACCCGGGCATTTCGGATATGTTCAGAGTAAGTACCGGCTACCTGAGCAGGTGCAGTAGTCTCAGTAGGCACTTTATTGAAGTAATACTGAGTTCCAAAAAATATCGCTACCACAAAGGCAACGGTGGCAAACCCTTTAAATAGCAGCATAAAAGGATGAAAAGACCTGTCGGGAGTAACCTGATTCCTCGCTTTCAAAACATGTAGTCCATCAAGAGCCTTCAGAATTTTTTCATCCTGCTTTTTACTCAAATGAAATTGAGGGGATTTTCTCAGTAATCCTTCGATGTGTTTGAGTTCGTTATTTTTCATACTCATTTGGGTATAATGCTTCGTATTTCTTCCTGAATCGTTTTAAAGCACGACTGAGCTGAGTGCGAATAGCGCCTTCTCTTTTTTTCATGATCTCGGCAATTTCAGAATAAGACAGGTCATTAATATAGTGCATAATAATTATTTCTTTTTCACTCTCGCTTAGACCTTCCAGGGCCCGATAAACCTTGGCCTGATCAATGTCATTATGAGTTTTCCTGAGATCCGCCTGAACGGATGGGAAAATTCCTTTTTCTTCCAGTTCATCAAGTGAGAGCATTTCTTTCTTCAGTCCCCGCCAATGATTTTTTAGATGATTATTGGCGATGGTGAAGATCCAATTTTTAAAAGAACCTCTATCCGGATTGTATTTTTCAAAATTCTCATAAGCCTTAACTACAACATCCATCATCAAATCCTCCGCGATCACCGTATTGAAATTGAGACGATAATTTAAGAAAGTAAAAAGTTTTTGTTTGATTTCCTCGTAAAATTCCAAAAACTCTCTGTGATTGTGCCGCATCTCTTTCATTGGGTTTTCATAACATTATACACATTCAATAGACAGTTGTTACAAGAAAATGCATAGGAATTGAATTATAACATGTCATTTAATGCATTTTGCTTCAAGCTATTGACATATTTTATTTTTTGTGCTATAGTGACATTCATTAATAATCACTAATCACAATACTATGTCTAATCAAAGCTCCGAAGCCCAGGATATAAAGCAAGCGGAGGCCGCCAAAGAAAGAGAGTCGGATATTCGAGAACTTAAGCCGCTCCCCGGCACCGATGAAGCCAAAGCTGTCCGCGAAGAACTACAAAGTCTGGTGGAAGTAAAAGAACTTCCCTCTATCGAGAAGGCTATGGAAACCGTTCCCACTATTGAGGGGCTTAAAGAGCTTTATCAGTATGCCAAAGAATGCAAAAGGGCCAAACTCATCCATATTGTGCATTTTGCCAAATCAAAATGGAAAGCCATACCCAACAATAAATCTGAAGATGTGGAAGCGAGTCAGGCACTGGCCGATCTGATCAACGAAAAACGCAAAGCCTTTGTTGCAAGACATCAGGGAAGAGAAAATAATGAAGATCAGGCGGAAGAAAATGGTGAGAAAAACGAGGACATCTACACTGAACTAACCGACGTAGCGTCAAATGCAAAAACATTAGACGATTTGACTAAGGTAGTGGCTCATTGCCGCGAGTTCAGACTTCTTGAAGTTACGGGTGATAGAAAACGTTGGCACGTAAAAGGCCTGGCAGGAAACGAGAAAAGCCAAAAACTGGCTCAGGCCATCAACTCAAAGAAAGATAAATTCCTGAAAGAAATCAGGATTACCAGACAAAGGATAAATGAAGTCCTGGAACAGATTGAACACACTCCAAGTTCCGAAGAGCTCGACAAGCTTGTCTGGGAACTTCATGAGAGGAAAAGACTTGTAAAAGAATTCACAGGTCTAAATTCTTCAGATTGGGTAGCACATCCAATAAAAGGACTTCAGGGATCAAGAGAGGTCTGCGATACTTTGAACAAAAGACGTGAAGAACTCGTAAAAAGTGAAGAAAAAGCAGCGCGTGCGAGACTGACCAAAAAAGTCAGCTAATTAACACTAAACAGGAAGGCGCCTCTCTTTAATCTCCGTCAAAAGAGACTTTAAGAAGGCGTCTTTTTTGTGCTCTTTTTGTTCCTTGGAATGATAAGAACGCACAGTGACTGACTTGCCTTTCACCTCGTTGTCCCCCACCACCAGCATATAAGGAATCTTCAGTTTTTCGGAATTTCGGATGCGTTTGCCCAGGGTTTCTTCAGCTGTCATCACTTCAACGCGAATCCCCTGTTCAAACATTTCCTTCTCAAGTCCGCGGGCATAGTCCTCATGCACATCAGCTACCGGAATCAGCGCCACCTGCACAGGCGCCAGCCAGGCCGGGAACGCTCCGCCAAAGTGCTCAATCAAAAATCCGATAAACCGTTCGTGCGTGCTTAACGGGGCGCGATGAATACAGAGCGGTACAGCTTCGTTGCCTTTTTCATCGGTGTAAGAAAGATACATTCTCTTCGGAATGCCAAAATCAACCTGATTCGTTGCTAAGGTAAACTCACGGCCTATAGCGCTCCAAACCTGAATATCGATTTTGGGGCCGTAAAAAGCCGCCTCATCTTCAACTTCAGTATATTTTACCTTTGTTTTTTTCATCGCCCGGCGCACCATTTCCTCCGTCTTTTTCCAGAGCTCAGGATCATCCAGATATTTATCTCCGAGTTTCTCAGGAGCATGAAGTGAAAGGCGCATTTCATATCTTTCGATACTAAAAAGTTTGAAGTAATACAGATACATTTCGGTCACCGCCATAAATTCTTCTTCAAACTGATCTTCAGTACAATAAATATGGGCATCATTCATCTGCATACTGCGGACACGCATGAGGCCAAACAGCGCGCCGGAATCTTCGTAACGGTAACATGTGCCGTATTCAGCCAGCCTGAGAGGCAGATCACGATAACTTTTGGGGCTGGCCGCAAAGATCATATGGTGATGCGGACAGTTCATGGGTTTTACAAAGTATTCCTCCTCTTCACCGGGAAGCTGCATGGGCGGATACATGCTGTCTTTGTAGTAAGGCAGATGCCCGGACATATGGTACAGCTTGCCTTTGGTTAAATGAGGGGTTCGCACCTGCTTATAGCCGGCCTTAAATTCGACTTCTTTGGCAAGTCTTTCTAACTGTTCCACCAGCACCGTGCCGTTCGGATGCCAAAGAGGCAGACCAGGACCGACATTCTCATTGAATGAAAAAAGGTCCAGCTCTTTACCCAGTTTTCGGTGATCACGCTTCTCGGCTTCCTTTCGCATTTCCAAAAACTCGTCCAATTCTTTTTTGCTTTCAAAAGCCAAACCGTAAATACGCTGAAGCATGGGATTTTTTTCATCACCTTTCCAGTAAGCACCCGCAATCCGGTCTAATTTAAAACTTCCGACATCGATTTGATTCGTCGATTTAACATGTCCCCCACGGCAAAGATCCACAAAGGGGCCGTTGCGCTGAAATCCCACTTCAGTTTCCCCTTCAGCCTTAAATCCTTCGACTAATTCAACCTTGTAGGATTGATTGGTTTTTTTCAGAAACGCGATTGCTTCATCGATTGGCTCTGTTTCACCTTTAAATTCCTGATTCTGCTTGATGATATGCTTCATTTTCTTCTCAATAATCGGCAGATCTTCCGGAATTAAGGTGCGGGGAAGCTCAAAATCATAGTAAAAACCGTTTTCGATGGCCGGTCCTATGCCCAGTTTGGCTTCGGGGAACATATCAACCACCGCCTGCGCCAGAATATGGGCCAGGCTATGTCTTTTCTCTTCAATGGAGGGTTTGTTCGCGCTCATAAAAATCGCTTTATTACAAAGCGAATTATAGCAACTAAATCCACAATCTAAAACTTAAAACCTGCCTGCCGGCAGGCAGGTTTAAAATTAACAGGCTTTGTGCTAATATGACCTGGCATAAAACATGTCTATGGGGCTTGCCATTGTTATTTACATTTTATTACTTGTTGTTTTTCTGATCATCAGCAGCCTGATTTTAAGGCATACCATAAAATTCAGTTATCTGAGCCCCAGATTCAAATACATCGTGGGCGCTTTTGGCATGATAGCCTTCGTCGTAATCTTATTTTCGATTTATCTTTTGTTCAGAATGGGCTCAGGCGGCAATACAAATTACTACGATTCCGGTCCGACTGTCCCGTCCGCATCAGGCGTTAGCGACTTAAATTTCTAAAAAGAGAGGAGTAATTACGGAAATTACTGAAACAAAACTGGCCGCTCACGGATATTAAAATATGCAATATTTCCTGCCCGCAATATCAGCCCTCAGTCTTACGATTCTTTCAACGCTTATAGCGCTCAGGGTTTTTCCTAAGCTGGGCCTGATGGACCATCCGGAAAAGTACGGATTAAAGCGAAAACCGATCCCCTATCCGGGCGGCATTTTGCTCTGGGTGATCTTCGCCCTTCTGAGTCTGATCTTTTTTGAACCGACCATTAAGCTGATCGGCCTGCTTTTCGGAAGCGGCCTGCTGGTTCTCATCAGCTTTATCGATGACCGCGTCAGCCTGCCAGCTTCGCTCAGGCTTGGAGTCCAGATTCTGGTCGCCCTCATTATGGTCGTCGCGGGAATCGGCGTGGAAACCATTACCAATCCCTTTGGAGGCTACATCGCGCTGGATAAAATTAAATTCATCCTGGATTTTGGCGGCACGGACATCACCATTATGGCTTTTTCGGGCATCTTCACGCTGGTGTGGATTCTGCTGATCGTAAATACCATGAACTGGCTGGACGGAATACCCGGCCTGACCAGCGGAATTACCTTTATCGGCTGTCTGACCCTCTTCTTTCTGAGCATTTCGGACCTTGTTAACCAGCCCGAAACCGCCACCCTGGCCCTGATTGTGGCCATGATCGCTCTGGGCTTCTGGCTGTTCGACTTTTACCCGCCCAAAATCCTCATCGGCGACTCGGGTTCAATGTTTTTCGGTCTACTGCTGGCAACCTTGGCCATCTTCTCCGGCGGAAAGATCGCCACCGCCTTCCTGATCCTGGGCTTTCCCATAATGGACGCGATTTATGTGATCGTGCACCGCCTTTACAACAAACAGGCCCCCTGGAAGGGCGGCGAATGGGACAAATATCGCAAGGCTGTTCACCTGCATCACCGTATGCTGCAATTCGGCCTAAGCGAAAGACAGGTCCTCTCAATCATCTACCTTCTCGCCGGCGTCTTCGGCATCTCGGCCCTTTTCCTGGGTACCAAAGGCAAGTTCTGGGCCATTATCATCATCTTTTTTATCTCTTTTATTCTGGGTATGGTGCTGAGGGTGAAGAAGAAGTAGTTATTTCTTATAAAACCCAATTGGGCGTATGTTGAGGCGCTAAAATTCACTAATCTTTCGTAAATCCACTAATCACTTCTTCCTGAGCCCCTTATAAATGATCGATTTCATTTTCGAGTAATCCTGATTCATTCCCGCGATGCAGGCCTCAATGTATGTTTTTTTACTCGTTTTTCCGAAATCAATCAGAGAATAATCACAGTTCAGTGCCACTAAATCCAAAAACAAACGAATTGTCCTGCCGTTTCCTTCACGGAAAGGATGAATAGCGTTGAACTCGCAATGAATAATAGCCAGTTTTTCCGCAACGGCGGACTTACTATCACTTTTGCCGGGTAACCCTTTTCTGAGTAAATTCTCAAATTCTTTTAGCGCGCTTTCAATGTGAGCCGCTTTGCAGAAAAGCACTCCGTCTTTGGAAATCTGCACGCTTCTGACCTTTCCGGCCCAGCTGTAAAGCGGACCGAGGAAATATTTGTGAACATCAAAAATGAGCGCAATATTGAACTCTAATTTTCCTTCATTCAGCTTCGCCAGGAAATATTCATAAGTATCGGAAAAAAGAACCGATTCTGTATCCTCCAGCGCCTGCTGATCTTTGATTCTCAGTTTGTTTTTCAGAATTTCTGAGGGCGCTTGATCACCGCCGACATTATACCGAGAAGGCTCTGCCATGTTTTCTGAGAAGGTTAATGATAGATTCATTCTTTCTGGCACGGCTGAAGCTCTGCCCTTCAATGGCGGAGGAGTCGGAAACGGCCTTACGGATTTCCTGTTTGCTGGTTTTGTGGGAGTCTTTTTTCATGGATGTATTATCTCAAAAAGCGTTCACTTTTACAACGCGATTTTAGCTTTTTGAGTTTCTGGGTACACAGATCGTTACCACCTCAGAAAGTACATTCGTGAACTTTTAAAGAGGATAGGGGTAAAGTGGAGATGCAAACTCTCTGCTTTTAACCAATATCCTCTATGACATCACTTTATCACAGCCTGAAGGAG
>JAHJFD010000064.1 GCA_018825145.1 Patescibacteria group bacterium | reverse complement strand
TATGATTCTGTCCTGGCTTGATGACCCGGAAAGGACCGGGGAAGGGGAAGATGATGACGATGGTGACGGCGACGGCGATGGCGATGGCGATGGCGACGGAGGAGGAGGAGAAGGCGGTGGTGGTTCGCTTTCCGGCTGTTTCATAGCGACTGCATCTTACGGCACGCCTATGGCTGAAGAAGTGAAAGCGCTCTCACAGTTTAGAGACGAATATTTGATGACGAATTCGTTGGGCAAGTTCTTTGTTAGCGCATATTACAGAACCAGTCCCCCAATTGCTTCCTTTATATCAGAACACCCTTTACTTAAGAAATTTATAAGAATAGGGTTGAAACCTTTGGTGTATTTTTCGGAAAAGTTAATTGAAGAATGAGATTGCCATATCATTCCTTTTTCACTGTAGTTGCCCATTTATGGGCTTTTAAAACGCTCCGACGCCCGCCTGCCTATTGGTTGCGGGCAGGTATCGTCGAAGCAACTACAAAAATGCAACTGCGCCGATAAATCGGCAACTACAAATAGAGTTGATAGTTAGAAAAGAGCATTATGTTTAAAAAAATAAATTTACTCGGCAGAAATAACCTGCATTTTTTCTCCGCAATCTTTCTTTTACTTTTTTTTATTCTTTCTATATCTCAAACTGTCTTTACTGAAGCGAGCACTCCGGAAAATCCATATTTAGTAGGAAGATTTTTTGGGGCGAGCGGGAAACAGTTAGACAAGGTTAGTTTCCCCGGACGGCCTCCGAAATATTTTAGAATGCCTGCGGCGGTACCTCTTGAACCCAATATTGCTATGGGAACTAATACGCTTGGGAATGTGCCTGCTTTTTACTGGTCTTACGGATGTTCGGCTACTTCCGGCGCTATGATGGCAGGGTATTATGACAGAAACGGCTATCCGAATATGTATGATGGTCCGGAAAATGGCGGAGTATGTCCGTTGGATAATGATCCTTTAAATGTGAGTTGGGGCCAAACTGTGTATCCTGGAGTTACATGCGGTGAATGTCCGCTAAGCGCCACACATTTGGGCGAAGATGCTCTTACGGACTCGGGACATGTGGATGATTATTGGGTAGATTATCTAGATCCAGGCCCTGACCCATATCTAGGTAATTGGGCAGAGCATGTCTCTGCTGATTGCACTGGTGACTTCATGAAAACCAATCGAGCCGCTTACGGAAATTCCGATGGTTCGACATGGTTCTTTTTCTATACCGACGGCTCGCCGACACCTTATGCTGATTTGGAAGCGGGAGGGGTTGCCGATTATGACGGCGGTTGCGGGTTGGCAGATTTCTTTGAATCCCGCGGCTATACTGTAACATCAATGTATAACCAGTATATACAAGGAATTGGAAGTAATCCAAGCTTAGGGTTTACATATGCGCAATTTCAGGCGGAAATAGATGCTGGCAGGCCTGTTTTGATACATCTTGAAGGCCATACGATGTTAGGCTATGGATATAGCACTACGGGTTCGCTTGTATATATTCATGATACCTGGGATTACAGTTCCCATACTATGACATGGGGCAGCTCTTACGGCGGATATCTCCATATGGGGGTTACGGTTATTGAACTCTCTGCGTCTTTTGAAGGAACTGTCATGTTTGACGCAGATTCTTACTCTGCGCCTGATACGGCAATTGTTACTGTTTGGGATAGTGATTTAGATATAACGGGAAATGCAGATACTACAACTGTAGAAATTGAATCCGCACTCACTGCTGATACAGAAATTATGGAATTGACCGAAACGGATACTTCCACGGGAATATTTACAGTTGATGTTGGTTTGGAACTAAATGCTGTTCCGGCAAGTGATAGCATTCTTCAGGTTCAGGACGGCGATACCATACTTGTTACTTATGAAGATGCAGACCATGATGGATTAGGTACTCCCGAGACATTAACCGATACAGCCAGAATTTCTCTTATTAGCATCCCCACCGGGTTTACGGCTACGGCAGGAAGAAATTATGTATTTCTGTATTGGAATCCCGTCGTTAGTCCCGTATTGACAGGATATAATGTTTACAGGAGCACTTCTTTAACTGGAACAAAAACAAAAGTTAATGGAACCACACTTATACAGACTAATTCTTTCCAGGACCTTTATCTTTCTCTTGATACCACATATTATTATTGGGTTACGGCTGTAGATATTTATGATGGTGAAACGGATTATTCTCAAGTTGCTGTAGTTACCACAGGGGAAGAAAGTGGGGATGGAATAATAGAACCAGGCGATGGGGACGGTGGCGATGGTGGCGGTAGTAGTAGCAGTGGCGGTGCTGGTTCACTTGGCTGTTTCGTAGCGACTGCGTCTTATGGCACGCCTATGATGAAAGAAGTAATAGTGCTTTCCCAGTTCAGAGACGAATATCTTTTAACTAATCCTTTGGGAAGATTCTTTGTAAGTGCATATTATCAAACAAGTCCTCCAATTGCTTCCTTTATATCAAAGCATCCTCGTATTAAGAACTTAGTTAGATGGTCATTGAAACCTTTGGTTAAGGTTGCGGATAAGGTT
>JAHJFD010000054.1 GCA_018825145.1 Patescibacteria group bacterium | reverse complement strand
CCGGTCATCCAGTATTACCATAACCCCATAGTCCTTTTTAGAACGGATCAGCCTGCCAAAACCCTGACGAAAGCGTAAAATCGCCCGCGGAACCGAGTATTCCATAAAACTATTATTAAACATCTCACTACGGGCCTTAAATATTGGGTCACTCGGCACGTCGAAAGGCAGTTTGTGGATGACCAGAGTGGTCAGTGCCTCCCCCCGAATGTCCACACCTTCCCAAAAACTGTTGGTTCCCAAAAGCGCGGAATGCGTGGGGTTATTCATGTAAGCCTTCATCACTTTGGCCCGCCCTCCGCTGATTCGCTGAGCAAGAACTTTGGGGTCATTGGGGTTAAACTCATGCATCAGATGCAGATAAACCCGTTCCAAAGCCCCGTGCGACGTAAAAAGGCCCATCAGACTGCCACCCACCGCCCGGATCAGTCTCACAAAAAACTCCCCCACCTGATTAATCGAATCTTTGGCCTGCACCGGCCGTAGATCAGTCGGCGTAATCACGTAAGCCTGAGTTTCAAAGTCAAAAGGACTTTCCAGAATCAGTTCTTCAAAACGATCATCCAGCCCCAGCATCTGGCGGATGTAGGTGAACGGGTGCTGTTCCGTTTCATCGGGACTGACCAGTTTTACGCCCAGCGTCGCCGAAGTCAGAATAACTGATTTTTTCTCATCATAAAGCCGTTCCTTAAGTTCATCGCCCAACATAAGGGGTGCCATATAGATGGTAATCGCCCCTTTCATGTCCGACGTAATCCAGCGAATCAGCTTCCTGGAATCATGATCGTTTTCAAAAAAACTGTGCACATGACCAAGTTCCTCAGACAGAATCTGAATTTCCTGCATCAGCTCATCGGTAAAATCAGACTGTTCCGGAAAGTAATCGGATTCGGCAAGTTCAAGTGCCTGAGCAAACTTACGAAGTCCCGAAAGCCAGCTCCTGATTCGTTCATGAAGTTCTTCAAAGGAAGCCCCCAAATTCAGCCATTCTTCCGAAACACCGATAACTTTGTCGACAAGAAGGTGTTCTATGAAACCGGAATCAGGCACGTTCCGACTGACAAAAAGAACAAGAATGCTGAAAAAATTCTCCAGCGCCTGCTGTAACTCCGGCACTTCATCCAGAATCGGGTCGATGGATTCAAAAACTTTACTGCCCGTAAAAAGCGTACCGGAAAAACGCCGCTTCAGATCTTCCAGATGATTCCTTATTGTTTTTACGGGGATGGAAAGTGACTCCTGTTTGATCTCGACGCCAAAAGCCTTGGTCGCCACCTCTTCAAAATGATGCGCCTCGTCCACAATCAGATACCGGTAATCCGGAAGAAGACCGTTACCCGCTTCCAGATCAGCGCAAAGCAGAGCGTGATTGACCACAATAATGTCCGCGTTTTCGGCCTTCTTGCGGGCCGCATGAAGATAGCACTCACCGTAAGCCTTGCATTTTTGAGGACTGCAGTATTGCTGATCCGCCGAAAGCTCAAAGTCCCAGATCAGGGTTTCTTCGCGGCTCAGGTGAATATCACTGCTGTCACCCCCCGCGTGCCAGGCCTGCCAGACAATGATCTTGATGAGCAAAATCAGTTCTTCTTCCGTCAGCCGCGGGCGCCTTTTGAATTCCGCCAGCCGCCTTAAACATAAATAATGGGAACGCCCTTTCAAAAGCGCCGCCCGCACCCCGGGATGTCCCGTGGCCTCACGATAAATAGACTGCAGAAGCGGAATATCCTTATTGAAAAGCTGCTCTTGTAAGTTAATGGTATTAGTGGAAATTACCACCTTAGATTTATTGGCGATCGCCATATTGGCCGCGGCCGCCAGGTAGGCCAGCGACTTGCCGACGCCTGTGGGCGCCTCGCAGATCAAATGGTAGCCCTGCTGAAAAGCCGACAGCACATTCTGCGACATCTCCACTTGCTGCGGCCGTGATTCAGACCCATCCATCACTTGTCCCAGAGCTCCGTTTTCACCAAAAATTTCATCCAGTTCCATGGCCTTTTTCACACCATTTCCGCCTCCTGCCTCATCCTGCGACACATCGGCATGATCAGCCTTGGCCTTTGGCGTAAATGGTTTCAGTTCTTCAAAAAAAACGGCGCCATCCCATTGCCCGCGGGGCAAAAACTCCTGAATTTCATTCAATGACGCTCTGGGGATTTCACCACCCTTCTTCCAAAGCAACTTAAAAAGATCGAGCGTCGCCTCCACGTCTCCCATGGCCCGGTGCTTGTTTTCGTGAGAAATATTCAAGTCATCCGTCAGCGACTCCAGACTGTAACTGGGAAGCTCAGGCATCAGAATCTGAGCCAGCGGAATAGTGTCGATAGTGCCGAGAATATCTAAATGAATGCCCTTTGCCCGCAAAAAACCGACATCAAAAGCGGAATTATGCGCCACAATATAAGCGCCTTTAATCACCCTCTCAACTTCCGCGAAAACATCAGCACGTTCTTTGCCATTCTTCTCCAGATCTTTATCGGTAATACCCGTAATGATCGTGATGATCTCGGGAAGTTTATAACCGATTTTAATCAGGTCATCGTAACGCGCTACCTCTTTTCCGTTTTCATAACGGACCATCGCGACTTCAATGATGTCATCGCGCTTGGG
>JAHJFD010000053.1 GCA_018825145.1 Patescibacteria group bacterium | reverse complement strand
TATATAAAGATAGTTATATATAACTACGTTATTATAACGTATCTATATATTTTAAAACTGCATTCTTTTCGTATAGCGCAAAAAGCGCTATGCGATGCGAATCACATTGAGTCGTCTTTTCCCGGCAATTTACAACAACTAATTATTATCCGAAATCTTTGATTACCTTGGCGGAATTTCAGGGCGTTTATTTGTTGGTTTAGATTATTGAGGTTTTTTGATAGAATTAAGTGGCCTAAACGGATACTCTTATGAAACTAAAGCCCACCAAATACGTCTGGATGGACGGAAAGTTTGTTAAGTGGCAGAAGGCCACGATCCATCTGATCACCCATACCTTTCATTACGGAGCCGGAGTCTTTGATGGAGTCCGGTTTTACGATACCCCGAAAGGTACGGCTATTTATCGTCTGGCTGACCATACCAAACGGCTCTTTTACTCGGCAAAGGCGGTTGGCATTAAAATTCCCTATTCCGAAAAGCAGATTAATGAGGCAGTGGTGGAACTTCTTAAAAAGAATAAAGTAAAAAGCGGTTATATCCGTCCTATTGCCTGGTACGGCGAGGGGCATATGGGTGTGAATCCTATCGGGGCGCCTATTAATGTGGCGGTTGCCTGCTGGCCCTGGGGCGTCTATCTGGCTCAGGAAAGCATTAAGATCATGACCAGCTCATTTATCCGTATTCATCCCAAAAGCACAGTCAGCGATGCCAAGATCATCGGGCATTATGCCAATTCCATTCAGGCAGTGCTGGAAGTGAAGAAGGCCGGTTATGATGAGGCTTTATTCCTGGACTATAAGGGGAATGTGGCCGAAGGCGCGGCCGAAAATATTTTTATGGTCAAAAAGGGCGAGCTGATCACGCCGCCTAAGGGCTCTATTATGCCCGGCATTACGCGGGATTCCGTTATGAAGCTGGCCAAAGATTTGAGCTATCAGGTTGCCGAAAAAACAATTAAACTAAAAGACCTGTATACGGCCGATGAAGTTTTTCTGACCGGTACGGCGGCCGAGGTAGTGCCAGTGCGTATGGTCGACAAAAAAACCATCGGCAAAGGGCAGGTTGGGCCGGTGACGAAGGCATTACACGCGGCTTTTATGGACATCGTTGCGGGCAAAAATCCAAAATACAGAAAATGGCTCACCTATGTTAATGGTTGATGTTTAATGGTTAATGATTAATGATTTATGAGAAAAATATTTTTATCAATACTCCTGGCCCTTTTGTTTATCCCGGGGATTTGCCGGGCGGTGGAATTTGATGTCGGCACAATCAGGCCTGTGATTTCGGGCGATAATATTGTACGGGTCAATAAGAATATTATTTTTGACGCCTCTTCCACTTTTCTTCTCGATACCGGTGATCCTGTGACTTATCGGTGGGAGATGGGTGACGGCACCGTCATTTTTGGCGAAGAAGCGGTGCATACCTATGATCAGGCCGGAGATTACACTGTTACCCTGACGGTGACGCAGGGGGGCCAGAAAGCATCCATTGCCAGAGGAGTGTATGTCTATAATAAGCTTGTTTTCCTTCTGACGGATGTGACCGAAAGGCGTGAAAACATTGAAAATCTTAAAGCGGATTCCGCTGAAGAAGGTATTTTTGTTTTTGTCGTCAAAAGTTACGAAGCGACAACGGCTTTTGTGTCGGAAGAAACCCTTTACAGTCAGTTAAATGATAACCTGTCGAATTTTATCAACGCGGATGCGGTGGCTGTCTGGACTACCCGAGGAAGCGGAATCAACGCCCTCACCCGTCTGGTTCAGCAGGAAATTGAAAAGGAAGGCAGTAATCTTCAGGAGGCCCTTAAAAACAAAACGATTCTTGTGATCAGTGAAGAGAATATCGGAACTCTGGGGCGCATTATGCAGGGTAACTTTAATATCATCAAACCCAAGCAGATTATTATCACCCGTCAGTATGAATTGAAGAATTTTGTGATAGCCGAGTCCGATGACGCCTTTTTGGAGGATCTGGAAAAGAGCGTTTCGGATTACAGCCTGATCAACGAGGAAACGGGGCGTATCAGCGTGTGGAATTCCATTTCATATCTGGTCAGTTTTATGATTTCCAAAGGAATTCCAAGCAACACTATTGTGCTTCTTCTGATGCTGCCGATTATTGCTACCATTATTACCGTCCTCAAACAGGTGATCGGGGTCACCACTTTTGGCCTGTATACTCCATCCATTATCACGCTGTCTTTTCTGGCGCTCGGTCTGAAGTTCGGACTGGTTATTCTTTTTATCATCATTATTTCCGGCGCCCTTGTGCGAAGCCTGCTGGATCGGTTTAATCTGCTGCATATTCCGCGTATCGCCATTGTGCTTACTTTTTCCACGCTGATCATTTTGCTAACGCTGGCTTTAGGGACGTATTTAGGTATTACGTCCATTGCCACGATAGCTGTTTTTCCGATGCTGATTATGACAACGCTGGCCGAAAAGTTTGTCAGCGCGCTGGGGGGCCGCGGTTTTTATGCGGCGATTTTGCTCATGTTTGAAACAACGATGGTATCGCTCATCTGTTACTGGGTGGTGGAATGGCATTATCTCCAGAATCTGATTCTGGGACATCCGGAAATCATTTTACTGCTGATTATTTTTAACTATATGCTCGGCCGCTGGACGGGTCTCCGGCTGATGGAGTACGTGCGGTTCAGGGAAGTCATGAAACACGCCGAGGAATAATCAGAAATCTTAAATCATAAATATTCATGTGGTTTTTCCATAATCCGGGCCTGCTCGGAATCAACGCCAGGAATCTGCTGTACATCAAGCCTTACAATCCCAGGAAGGCGATTATGATGGCGGACAGCAAGATCAAGACAAAGAACTACCTTTCGGCACGCGGTATTCCCGTGGCCAAATTATATAATGCTATTTCCGGCAAAAAGGAGCTGTCGGATTTCGATTTTAATTCCCTGCCCAACAGTTTTGTTGTTAAGCCAAACGCAGGGTATGGCGGGGAAGGTATTTTGATTATTAAAGGCAGAAAAGGACGTAATTTTGTCCGTGAAAATGGTGAAATTGTTTCGCTTGAAGAAATGGAAAATCACATCAGCGATATTGTGGACGGCCGCTATTCTATCGCGGACATGTCCGATACGGCCCTTTTTGAACAGCTTCTGGAAGCGCCTGATTTTCTGCAAAAAATGGCTTACAAAGGTCTCCCCGATATTCGTATTGTCGTGCATAACCTGATACCCGTGATGGCCATGCTCAGGCTTCCCACCGAAAGTTCCGGGGGTAAGGCTAACATTCATATGGGGGGAATCGGGGTTGGCATCGATATAGCGAAAGGGGAACTTACTTTTGCGACTCAGTATGACAAGGTCATCGACAGTATTCCCGGTTTTGGCGATCCAAAAGGAATGAAAATCCCGCAGTGGGAAGATTTTCTGCTGATCGCTGCGCGGGTGCAGCACATTACCAACCTTGGTTTCGCGGCGGTGGATATGGTTCTGGACCGCAACATGGGGCCGGTGCTTCTGGAAATCAACGCCCGGGCCGGATTACAGGTGCAGGTCGCCAATATGGCGCCGCTTCGCAGAAGGCTGGAACGGATTGAGGGTATTAAAGTCAATTCCCCCGAAAAGGGCGTGCGTATCGCGCAGGATATTTTCGGTATCAAAATCGAAACCAAATCCGAAAAGGGTGCCGGAAAAACTATCATCGGCACCATGGAGCGGGCCGAAGTGATCGGTAAAAAGGGGACAGCAAAAATCATAGCTCAGGCCGAACCCGAAATCGAAAAGTCCGTGCTGGACAGAAAAATCGCGGACGCGATCGGCCTGGATCAGACGGGCAAATGCAAATTCAGTCTGATGGATCAAAAGGTGATGACGGTAGTCGACACCAGAGATCTTGCCGACAAGCCCTACGATATGCTTATCGGACAGCGTGATTTGCGCAACTTCCTGATTGACCCTAGTAAGAATGTGCTTTCCGCCACGGAAGAGCGGAAAAAAGAAGCACCGCATATCGCCCGCGCATTTGCTGAAAAGGAACTGCAGAAAATTGATTACGAACTGGCTGACATTGATAGTCAGATCAGGTTGCTTTCCCATTTAAAGCCGGCGAATCTGATTGAGGAGAATACTAAATTTTTACTGGATCCCGGTTACAATCCACAATTTACGTACAGGGAGCTTTCGTTTGACCCCAATAATTTTTATTCACGTCTGAAACGGCTCGAATTCCCCGATTCGCCCATCGGAATTCTGTGGTCCAAAAAAGCCGACGAGATTACCCGCAAAATCCATTTACTCGAAAGCCGTGACACTCCGGAATTCACTGAAAAATCAATAAAACTTTATGGCGGGCCCGACGCGCACTGGGTGCGGGAGGCGTTAAGCGAAATACATTCGATGCCGAAGGAATTCAAAGACGGCGGCAAAATATTTACGGCGAAGGAAGCAAAGAAATTTTTTGAAAAGGCGATTCAGGATTACGGTCTGAAGGGCTGGCGGGTGAAGCTGAAGGAAGCTTTGGTATCCGATGCCATCGCGGGCAAGGAAAATACTATTCTGATTCGTGAGAATGCCACGTTTACCGCGGTTCGTCTTAAGGGAACGATTGCTCACGAAATCGAAACCCATGCGTTTACCGCCATGAACGGAGCGCTTCAGCCCTATAAACTTTTCCAGCGCGGTCTGGCTGATTATCTGACGACTGAAGAAGGTTTGGCTGTTTACAATCAGGAGCTCACGGAGTCCAGTGAAACGATTAAAAGGTATTGGCCCGCTTCTTCTGTCATTGGTATTGACGAAGCCATGCGGGGAAGCTTTACAGATGTTTATAAGAGGATCGTTGAATTGGGGTTTGGCGCCGAGCGTGCCTGGCGGGTAGCTCTGAAGGCTAAACGCGGGCTGGGTGACACTGGTAAGCCAGGGGCTTTCACTAAAGATTTTGTCTACTATAAAGGCTTTAGAATGGTGAAGGATTTTGCGGCCAAGGGGGGTGATTTACGTGATCTTTACTATGGGAAAATCAATTTGTCTGATCTGGAAATCGTGAAGAAAGTAAAAGGACTCAAAAGCCCCATTTATTTACCCTCATACCTGCGTTAAGGCCAGCTCATTTTATATACATTGAATCTCCGAAACTGAAAAAACGGTAGTTTTTTTTCCTGGCTTCTTCGTAAGTCTTTAATATAAATTCCCTGCCTGCGAAAGAGCTGACCAGCATCAGCAGGGTGCTTTTGGGGACGTGAAAGTTAGTGATAAGTTCGTCCACAAATTTCCATTTATAGCCGGGAAAAATGAATATGTCCGTTTCTCCTGCATGAGGGCAAAGCTCACCGTTTTTGTCCGTACATGTTTCCAGAACTCTTACTGTAGTGGTTCCCACCGCTATAATTTTTCTGCCATCTTTTTTGGCTTTATTCAGTCGCTTGGCAATATTTTCACTTAGTTCGAACCATTCGCTGTGCATTTTGTGCTCTTCGATTTTTTCTGTTTTTACCGGCTGGAAGGTACCCAGACTTACGTGAAGCGTGATGAATTCGGTTTGTATACCCTTTTCTTTCAGGTTAGCAAAAAGGCTGTCCGTGAAGTGGAAGCCGGCTGTGGGGGCGGCCACACTACCCTCGGTTTTGGCATAGACGGTTTGATATTGTTCCGGGTCGTCGATTGGTTCTTTGATGTAGGGCGGTAGCGGTGTCCGGCCGTGGGTTTTGATATAGCTGTCAAAGTCCCTGCATTCAAATTCGATGGTCCGCAGGCCGTGAGATGTTACGTTTTTCACAGTGAGGCTCAGATCATTATCCAAATCTATTCCGGTTCCCGGAGTGAATTTGGGGCCGGGCCTGACCATGCATTCCCAGGTCTTACCGGCAACATGTTTAATCAGAAGAATCTCAGCCATCCCGTTTCCCAATTTAAATCTAAAGCGGGCGGGGATGACCCTTGATTCATTAAAAACCATTACAGAATCCGATTCCAAAAGGTCCGGCAGTTCAAAAAACTGATGGTGGGAAATAGATCCGGTTTTCCGGTCGAGCACCATCAGTTTTGACTGATCTCTTTTTGCGAGCGGTTTTTGAGCGATCAACTCTTTAGGAAGGTGGTAATCAAAATCCGCTAAATGCATATAAAAATTTATTCGGACGCTCCGGCTCCTTCTTCTTTCTTTTCCTCTCCTTCAGCTGCTTCTTCCGTTACAGCTTCGGCAGCTGCCGCCGCCGGAATCACAGGCTCTTCTTCCCTGCGTGGTGCCGATATAGTGACAACACTGATATCTTCGGCGTCCATAATAGTGATTCCTTCAGGAACTTTGATATCACCCACCGTCAATGAAGAATGAAAATCGACCAGTCCGCTGACATCCAGTGGGATTTCATGAGGAAGATCATTTGGCAGACATTTTATCCACAGTCTGTCTTTATTTCGAACCAGAATGCCACCCAGTTCACGGATGGCCGGGGCTTCGCCAACCAAAACAATAGGCACTTCCGTTTCAATTTTCTGGCCTTTTTTGATAGCCATCATATCCACGTGAATGATCGCGTCCGTTACCGGGTGATACTGCAGTTCGTGAGTCAGGGCCTGGTACTCATCTTTATTCTCGTCAATCAGGGTAATGATGGCGCTTCGCCCGGCTTTTTTGTAGGCCCTGCGGAAATCCTGATAATCCACCGAGAAATTGGTGGGCTGAACGTCTTTTGAATAATAGACAATAGGGATCCGGCCGTTTTTTCTGGCTTCTTTGCTCGTTGCGTATTTCCCTTTCGTCACTTCAATAATTATTGGTTCCATTGTATTAGAATGATTAAATATTCTTTAGCTTGGCAATTTCATGAATAATGTCTTTTCGGGTAATTATTCCTACCAATTCACCTTTTTCGCCAATGACCGGCAGTCTGTTTACTTTTCTTTCGCCCATAAGATTTATGACGTCCGCCAGTGTGGCATTGTGCATAATGGTGGACACATCTTCTGTCATGACATCTTTTACCAGTTCAGCGCAATGATCTTTTAAATTCCTGTTAAAATCTTCAATATTGTTCAGATAAATGATGCTTCCCAAAATATTGATACCCCGGGGCGCTTTTAGGGTGGTGAAATGCCTGATGAGATCAGTTTCTGTCACAATTCCGATCACCGCCCCTTCGTCATTCAGAACAGGGAGGCCTAAAATACCATGTTCATCCATCAATTTAAAGACCTTTTTGATGGGCTCGCCCTCTTTGATCGCGATCACGTTCTTGGTCATGAACTCAGAAACCGCTTTTCGCATTAATTTATCCATTGATTCTATTTGGTTATGGATCTTCCTGATTTTGGTGC
>JAHJFD010000004.1 GCA_018825145.1 Patescibacteria group bacterium | reverse complement strand
GTGGCCCGAAAAGCGTTATGAGGATAACTGCACTTTGGCTGAGGAGCCCGCTACTTATTGTCCGGCGCTTGGCAAGGCGCTGGATCGTATAAGTTATTTTCTTGATTAATTTAGATGTCAAAAAAAGATTGACAGGTGAACAAATGTTTACTAGACTGAGTCTGCTTAATATATTATGTAGATTCAAAGTATGAAGAAAGAGACATCTATAATCCTGTTCAATCAGAAGGCGGTTCGCAGACATTGGGATGCCGAAAAAGAGTTATGGTATTTTTCGGTGATTGATGTGATTGCTGTTTTAACTGATTCAACAACTCCTAAACGTTATTGGAGCGACCTTAAAATAAGATTAGAGGCGGAGGGCAGTGAAGCGTACGAAAAAATCGTACGGTTGAAGATGCTTGCGCCAGACAACAAGAAGCGTGAAACAGACTGTTTTTCTACGGAAGACCTTTTACGTCTTATTCAGTCCATTCCTTCCAAAAAAGCTGAACCCTTCAAGGTATGGTTAGCTCAGGTTGGTTATGAGCGTATAGAAGAAACAGAGAATCCCGAACTTTCCTTTGAGCGTATGGTAAGGACTTACGCGAAAAAGGGTTATTCAATGGCATGGATCAATCAGCGCCTTAAAAGCATTGAAGTCCGTAAGGAACTTACCGATGAATGGCGTGAGCGGGGCATGAAAGAGGGCGCGGAATACGCTATTTTGACTGATGAAATCACAAAAGCCTGGTCCGGCAAAACAGTGAAGGAATATAAAGCCTTTAAAGAGCTCAAAAAGGAAGGTTTGCGGGACAATATGAATACCCTTGAGCTTGTTTTAAATATGCTGGCTGAGGCCAGTACGACTGAAATTTCCAAAGAAAGGAAACCGAAAGGATTCAAAGAAAATAAGCAAGTGGCTAACGATGGCGGTTCGGTCGCGGGAATCGCGAGAAAGGAAATTGAAAAGAAAACGGGCAAAAGGGTTATCAGCCCAAAGAAATCAGGGCATTTGCTCACATGATTTTCATAATTTGATCTGGATTTATTTTAAAGCTATAATTAATTTCCTTTAGAATTAATTTTTCTAATTTTAAAATTTAAAAATTGAAATTTATAATTTCTTCCTTATGAAACACGCTAAATTAACTCTCATAGGAATCGCCGTACTAATTCTGGCAAGCTGTAACAGCTACAAAATCGACGTAGATCTAACACCGGAAGAAGTAAGCAGTATCAAGACCGAAATAAAATCCCTTAAGGAAGCGGTTGATAATTATGTTCAGGCGGACAGCAATGCAGGGACCATTGCCTGGAAGGAAATTATTGAATTGGCGGGAAAATACGAAGACCTGGGCGAACTTGGCAAAGCCATTAAGGTTTACGAAGACGTTTTAGATAGCGGTGAAAAGACCAAAGCCATTATTAACAATTTAGGTCGTCTTTACGAAAAGACCGAGCAATACGATAAGGCTGTTGTTATGTATCAGCGAATCAACGACGAATATTTTGACCACGACTACCTTTACGACATTACCTGGGCTTATATCAAAGCGGGAGATCGAAAAAATGCCGAAAAATATTTTAACGCCTGGCAGTTGGAATTCCAGAAGACCGATGAACAAACCCAACAGGCCATAAAAAAGCTCCGGGAGGATGAAAAGGCCGTTAAAGACGGGTCAAGCTGAATCTCTTTACAAGGCTTAAGTGGTTCGCTACAATGAGCCCCTCTTTTATAGTATTTTAAGGAATTTTTAGTATTTAATTTATTTTTTTATGACGAAAGAAGACAAATTATTTTTTACGGGTCTGATCAGGGGGCTTGAAGATCGTCTGGATGGCCATGATAAGCGCTTTGATTCGATTGATAAGCGCTTTGATTCGATTGATAAGCGCTTTGAACAGGTTGATAAGCGCTTTGAACAGGTTGATAAGCGCTTTAACAAACTGGAAGAGCGGGTGGAAGAAAATTCCAGGGGTATTCGTTATAATGGCATGCAGATTGAGCTGATGCGGGATGATTTGGCACAGATAAAGGAAGGCGATTCTTTCAGCCATGAACTGAACGCCAAGGTTGATGCTGTTATGGAAAGCATGGGAATTGACATTCCTGTCCTTAAAAGAACTGTTGCCGGTCATAGTGAAAAGATTCGTGCTTTGGAGGCAAAATGCGGCTAGCGGTTGTCATTTTTCGCTTTATAAGGTAGGCTGAATAAGCTTAATATTTTAATTTTGCCTTATGAAAGCCGAAATCAAACAGCTCCCCAAATCCCAGGTTGAACTGACTGTCACCGTCCCTTATGCCGACTATATCAGGGCTGAAAAAAGTGCCCTTGAGAAGATCAGCAAGGAACTCAAAATAGACGGTTTTCGCTCCGGCCATATCCCCGAGGAAGTGGTTCGCGAGAAGGCCGGGCAGACCACCATTCAATCTGTGACACTGGAAGAAATCATTCCCGTTTCCTATGCGTCTGCGGTTAAAGAACATAATGTTCAGGTTATCGCTCAGCCCAAGGTAGAAATCAAAAGTCATGTTCAGAAAGAAGGCGATGATTTTGTTTACGCGGCCATTGTTTCAGTTATGCCGGAGGTTCAGCTTGGCAATTACAAAAAAATCAAGGTCAAAAGGCCGAAAGTAAAGGTTACAGACAAAGAGCTCAACGAAACGCTTGATATGATCGTGAATCGTTTTGCCGAGTGGAAGAATGTGGAACGTCCTGCAAAAACAGGTGATCGCGTGGAAGTGGATTTTGAGGGGTTCGATAAGGACGGCAAAGCCATCTCCAACACGGCCAGCAAGAATCACCCTGTTATTCTCGGCTCCAAATCTATGGTTCCCGGTTTTGAAGAGGCTCTTGTCGGAGTGAAAACAGGAGATGAGAAAGAATTTGATATCGATTTCCCGAAGGAATACCACGCCAAAGAAATGCAGGGCAAAAAAGTTACTTTTAAAGTCAAGGTGGGCAGAGTCGAAGAAAAACTTACTCAGGAACTCAATGAGGCCATGGTCGAAAAGGCCACGGGCCAAAAACAGTCCGTTGATGATTTCAAAAAACGGGTGGCAGAAGACCTGGAGCGTGAAATAGCCCAGCGCGCCCAGGCAGATGTGGACAATAAAGTGGTGCAGGAAATCATCAAGATAACCAAAGCGGAACTTCCAGAATCCCTGATTGAGGACGAAATCGGTCTTTTGAAGGAAGAGAGAAAACAGGCGGTTACCCGGCAGGGCTTGACCTGGGAACAGTATCTTCAGCACATCAAAAAAACGGATGAAGACTTTGCCAAAGACCACCATAAGCCCGCTGAAGAAAGGCTCTTGGCGCGTTTGGGGGTCAACCAGATCATCAAGGCCGAAAAAGTAGAAGTGTCCGCTGACGAAGTTGAAAAACGGATCCAGGAAATCGCGGCCGCTTACCCGGAAGAACAAAGGAAAAAAGTTCTGGAGTATTACAAAAAGGATTCCGAGGCCTACCGGCAATTAAAGAACAACTTGTCCGCCGACAAACTGATCAACATGTTCGTGGAAGAATAATCACATTGGGGTTTCCTTCACTTTGTAAACGTCTGGTACGGTTTCCAGTTCGTTTATCAGCCGGTCCAATGTTTCCACGTTATCCACAATGGTGTCGATTGTGAGTGTCGGACCTATATTCAGGCTGGTTATGGAGAGGTTGAGCCTGGTGAAGATTTCGGCAATATCCCTGAGCAAACCAATTCTGGATTTTTTCTCAATGCTCAGCCTGACTTCGAAAGTGGGTTTGGACTTCATTCCCCACGAGGCTCTGACGAAACGGTTTTTTTCGTGCCCCTGAAGGACTTTGCAGTCTATACGGTGAATGGTAACGCCCCGCCCCCTTGTGACATAACCTATGATTTCGTTTTCGACCGTCGGGTGACAGCAGGTGGCCAGTTGAGTCTTATATCCTTTCTGGCCGGTAATCAGGATTTCGTCATTTTTTTCCAGTTTCACGTTTTCGGCCAGCACTTTTTCGGTTACTTTGGGTGCAGCCTCATGTCCGATCAGTTTTTCTTTGGGAAGAATTTTTTTGATGATACTGATGGCCTCCACAGAGCCATTACCGATTTTTTCCAGCACTTCTTCACGTTCCCTGACAGTCAGCTTTTCGCCCGAATAGTTCTTCAGTAGGCCAAGGTCACTGCTTAGGGGGGACAGTCCCAGACGTTTTAAATGTTTGTTCAGTAAGTCTTTGCCCAACTTCACCAGATTTTCTTTTTCCTGAGTGTTAAACCATTGTTTGATACTGCTTTTGGCATGCGCGGTGACTGCAAAGGAAAGCCAGTAGCGGTTGGGGGCGGGGGTGTTACCAGTTACTATCTCCACGACCTGGTTGTTCTGCAGTTTGTAGTCCAGAGGCACGATCTTACCGTCAACTTTTGCCCCCCGGCACTTATTACCGATATCCGTGTGGATTGCGTAGGCAAAATCGACCGGAGTGGCGTCCCTGGGCAGGTCTTTGACATCTCCTTTGGGGGTGACGACGAAAATACGGTCATGGAACATGTCCATGTTCAGATTTTCGATGAACTCCGAATTGCTCTTCAGGCTCTCGTGCAGGGCTACCAGATTCTGTACCCAGTTCAGCTTGTCTTCCGGCACGGCAATAGAGTAGCCGCCTTTTCTTTCCTTATATTCCCAGTGGGCGGCAATACCGTATTTGGCCACGTGGTTCATGTCGTGGGTGCGTATCTGGATTTCCACCGGCTGGTTGTTCAGATTTGGCACCAGACCGACAATCGTAGTGTGCAGGCTCTGGTAATCATTGCTTTTCTTGTTGGCAATATAGTCCTTAAAGCGCCTGGTCAACGGAGTCCAGTTCTTGTGAATGATGCCGAGTACCTGGTAACACTCCGCTTCGGTATTAACAATAATCCGCAGGGCAAAAATATCATAGAGTTCCGAAATGTAATTCTTGTCTTTTCGTTTCAGCTTCCTGAAAATGCTGTAATAGTGTTTTACCCTTCCCTCAATTTCAGCCGGAATTTTGTTTTTTTTGAGTACTGTTTTCAGGATGACTGTGCCCTTTTTGATAATATTCTTCTGAAGGCCGGTAGCATCTTCCATTTCCTTGTGAATGCGTTCGAATTCCACGGGCTGGATGTATTTGAAGCACAAATCATCCAGTTCATTCTTGATGCGATAGATACCGAGGCGGGCGGCAATGGGTGAATAAATCGACAGGGTTTCCTCGGCGATTCTTTTCCGTTTTTCGGGCTTGATGTGATCCAGTGTCCTCATGTTGTGGAGACGATCGCAAAGTTTGATCAGTATCACACGGATGTCTTTAGCCATCGCCAGAAACATCTTCCTGAGGTTTTCAACCTGCCTCTCCCGGCCCTGGTAATAAATTTTACCCAGTTTTTCAAGCCCCTTCAGCAAAGGGACAATCCTGTCACCAAGTTCTTTCTGAATGTCGTCAACGGTTGTGCGGGTGTCTTCCAGAACATCATGAAGAATGGCGGCGATGAGCGCGTCTTCGTCGGGCTTCAAATCTAACAGTATTTTCGCTGTTTCCAGAGGGTGCTGAATATATGGCTCACCGCTTTCCCTGAAAGGATGATCGCTTTCTTCGTGGGCCTTTTTGGCGAATTCATATGCCTTTAAAATCCGTTCCTCATTCACACGGGGAAGATACTTTTTGGCGCCCTTTATGATGTCACTGATCGTTGTCTTCTTCAGATCGGGAATGGTTAGTGATTGCCTTTTATCTTACTAAATAACATGTGGTTAAGCAAATTTTGGGGCAAGCTTATGATAAAATTGTTATAGTATGTAAGCATGCGTAACAGAAACTTATGAATAAAGTCATATTGGTCATACTGGACGGATTCGGTGAAGCTCCCGCGGGTCCCGGAAACGCGATAACTACGGCGAACACACCTAACCTCGATAAAATGCGCAAGGAATATCCGTTTGGCATCCTGCAGGCTTCCGGCGAGGCTGTGGGCCTGACGGAGGGTAGCATGGGCGGTTCCGAGGTCGGCCATTTTACAATGGGCTCCGGGCGTATCACGCCCCAATTTCTTCTGGCTATCAACCGCGATATTAAAAGCGGCAAGTTCTTTGAAAATGAAGAATTAAAAGGCGCTTTCGATTACGCGAAGGTTAAAGGCAAACCTCTGCATCTGATGGGCATGATTTCCGACAAGGGCGTCCATTCCCATATTAATCACCTTTTCGCCTTGCTTGAATGGGCGAAAAAAGAAGGGCTGAAAGATGTTTATATCCACTGCATCGGCGACGGACGTGATGTCGAGGAACGAAGCATCAAGACTTATCTTAAACAATTACAGGATAAAATTGATGAATTAGGGGTCGGCAGAATTGCCACTATTATCGGCCGCTATTATTCCATGGACCGTGATAAAAATTGGGATCGTACCGAAGTCGGTTATAAACTTCTGACGGTTGGGGGGGGTGAGAAATTTGATAATCCCATGACGGCAGTCGACCATTTTTATAGTGAAGATGACAAGCTGACCGACTACTATATGCCGGCTATTTTGATTGATGAAAAGGGGCTTATTAAAGGCGGGGACGCGGTCATCTTTTTCAACTACCGTACCGATCGCACCAAACAACTGACGGCTGCGTTTGTACACCCGACTTTTGTGGGCTTTAAAAAGCTAATCGGCAAGGTTTGGTTTGTGTGCATGGGGCCATACTCGGATCACGCGCCCATTGCCTATACCGTGCCGGAAATAAAAAATAATCTGGCCCACTGGCTTTCTGATCACGGCATCAAACAGCTGAGGGTGGCGGAAACCGAAAAATACGCTCACGTAACATTTTTCTTTAATTCTCAGGTCGAAAAGCCGGTGGAAGGTGAAGACCGCATTCTGATAGACTCGCCCAAGGTGCCCAGTTACGCACAGAAACCCGAAATGTCGGCGCCGCAAATCACGCACACTATTCTTAATTCGCTGGAGTCCGGTGAACATGAAGTGATTATTGTGAATTTCGCGAATTGTGATCTGGTGGGGCACTCAGGTGATCTGAAGGCCACCATTCAGGCAGTCGAAGTTATTGACGACTGCATTGGGCAGATTCAGAAAAAGGCCATGGAAATGGGTTATACTTTTATGCTTACTGGCGATCATGGAAATGCCGATGACATGCTTTATCCCGATGGCTCGCAAAAGCCGGCCCATTCCATGAATCCGGTCATACTGCTTATCGCGGGTCCCGCAAAGAAGATCAGAAAGGTGCGTGATGGCGGGCTGGCCGATGTGGCCCCCACACTCCTGAAAATCCTCGATTTACCCAAACCGGAAGAAATGACAGGCGAAAGTCTGACCACCGCCATAGCGGGGTCCCGATGAGGCGGGATCGACTAAATAACCATTACTTTTTTTGGGCTTTCCGGGCCTTTTTGGCACAACATTCTTTACTTTTTTCAATTATCATCATGGCAATTTTAATAGGTTGCCACAAGTAATGATTGATAAGGTCCATTGTGTCCTTAGCCTTGGAAGTCACGTTGTTGACGTTTGAAAGAATCTTTATCAGGTGATAAAGCGCAATAACAAGGAAAAGCGCCAAAAAAACGATCGCGATCGTTAAGACGAGATAAAGGATGTCCAATGGTGTAGAATAAAGTTCGAGCATAATTTAACTTTTTGTTTTTTATATTGTAGCATGCTTCAACGCGTCCCGGCAACATTAATCTTGGCTATGTCAGCGCTCCTGAGCCGCCTGCTTGGACTTGTTCGGGATCACTTGCTGGCCAGTGCTTTTGGGGCGAGTTCGGGTGATGGGATATACAATTTAGACGCTTATTACGCGGCTTTTCGTATTCCCGATCTGCTTTATAACCTGCTTATTTTTGGCGCGATTTCGGCGGCTTTTATTCCGATTTTCACGCAATATAAAAAAAGCGGAGAACTCAAAAAAGCCTGGGAGTTTGCCGGCAATATGATGCACCTTATGCTCATTTTCGTTCTGGTGGTGGCTGGGGTGGCTTATCTTTTTGCTCCTCAGCTGGCGCACTTGGTGGCAGGTGGGTTTGAAGGCGAAGCGTTCGATCTCACTGTGCGGCTGATGAGGATCATGCTTCTTTCACCAATAATCTTCACTTTTTCCGCCATTTTTATCAGTATTCAGGATAGCTTTAAGGTTTTCTTCTGGCGAAGTCTGGCGCCGCTTTTTTACAATCTGGGAATCATTTTCGGCGTACTGTATTTCGCTCAGGATTTTGGTGTGGTGGGGGTAACCTGGGGCGTGATCATCGGGGCACTTTTACAATTGATCGTTCAATTGCCTGCGCTCAAGTCGGTTGGTTACAAGCACGTTTGGCTACTCGATTCTAAGCGCTCTGATGTTCGGGAGGCTTTTAAGCTGATTGTACCTCGGGTTGTTGGTTTGTCCCTTTCCCAGATCACCCTGGTCGTAAATACGCTGATCGCCAGTTTTCTGATGACGGGTTCGATTACTATTTTCTATTTTGCAGACAACCTGCAGGCGGTTCCACTTGGCATTATCGGCATTTCATTTGCCATCACCTCTTTTGCCACTCTTTCCGAGTTAGCTATGGAAAAAACACCGTCGGCATTTGTGACTGAAATCCGGCGGGTGGGGCAACAAGTACTTTTTCTCATTATCCCTGCGACTTTGGGCATGCTGTTTTTGCGCGCGCGGATCATCGATGTGATTCTGGTGGCCGGAAAGTTCACGGCTTCGGACGCGGCGGTTTTAGGGGCGGTGCTTTCGTTCCTGCTTATGTCACTTTTTGCACAGTCGCTTATTCCGCTGTTCAGTCGCGGGTTTTACGCGTATCACAATACGAAGACGCCCGTTATTACGGCCATTGTCGGTTCGATTGTGAGTGTTGGAGGAAGTTATTTGCTGGCCATTGTGAATGGCATGGGTGTGGTCGGTATCGGCATCGCTTTTTCAGCAGGGAGTATTCTGAACTTTGTTTTGCTCTATATTCTGATGTGCCAAAAATGCGAGGGCAGGATTTTTGACTGGTTGAACGTTTTTAAAATGGTGTTCGCTGGAGGAGTGATGTACAGCACGTTGTATTTGGCTTCCGATTACGTCAGTTACGGCGAAAGACTGATTGACCGAATGGGCAGTTTGGCCCTGCTGACACTGGTGGGCATGGTTACTTATTTTTTGGCGTCGCGAATTTTGAAGATTCCGGAGTTGAGAATGATTGCCCCTGGCACTGGATCCCAATAAGTCAATTTACAGATTTTTCACAATTTCCTTAAACTTCTTTCCCCGGTCTTTGGCGTTTTTGAAAATGTCGAAGCTGGCGCAAGCGGGGGAGAGTACGATGTTATCACCTGATTTAGCGAGACTTAAAGCTTCTTTGATTATTTTTTCAAAATCACGGGTGGTATCCAGATGCAGAATCAGGTTCTGGGCGCCTTCGTTTTTCATGGCGTCCGCGATCCGTTCACCCTCGGCGCCGTACAGGTAAACGCGGGTTTTGGTCTGTTTAATGTGGTGGGCCATAAAGCTGAAGTCCGAATACTTGGTACTGCCGCCCAATAGCAGAATCAGTTTGCCTTTGGGGAAAGCCTGTGTGGCCACGATGGCGGATTCGGGAGTGGTGCAGGCGGAATCATTGTAGAACTTTACTCCGTTTAATTCGCGCACGAATTCCAGACGATGTTCCGCACCTCTGAATTCTGCGAGGGCCTTTTTGATAGTTGTCGGTTTCGCATCGTGAATCAGACTGACTGCCACAGCGGCAAGAATGTTGTCGGGGTGGGTTTTCAGGGTGATGTCTTTTTTGTCCAGAATCTCCATTGGCTCATTGCCGAATTGCGTGATTAATTTATCTCCTTCCCATGCGGCCCAGGCTTTACCTTCCCCGCCACGGCGGGCAGGTTTTTTGTTCAGCCAGAAAATCTGGCCTGGTGCTTTGTCGGCCAGTTTGGCGGAATTCTCATCAGCCGCGTTCAGCACGGCCCAGTCGTTCGGGGTCTGGTGGGCGATCAGGTTGGTTTTGGCGTTAATGTAGTCGGCTTCGTTCTCGTGCCAGTCCAAATGGTTGGGGGTAATGTTCAGGACAACTGAAATGTGCGGCGACATCTTTAAGTCCGCGAACTGAAAACTGGAAACTTCCAGAAGAATTGGCCACGGTTTACTCAGAGCTTCTTCAAGAACAGGTTTCCTGTCATTTCCTCCCACGATTATTTCATTGCCGTAATGTGCGCGAAGGATTCTTTCAATCATTCCGGTCGTCGTTGTCTTCCCGTTACTTCCGGTTACTGCCGTTAGCCGGTTGGCGGCAGTTTCAAGCGTGAGTTCGGTCATCGAGGTGACTATGCGGCCGGCTGTTTTGGCTTTCAGAATGCCGGGCAGGTTATAGCGAACGCCCGGGCTTCGGATAATGGTTTGAAATATTGTCAGGTCATCAAAGGCGGAAGGGCCGAGTTGGGATTTTGTATCTGCGGGAAGTTCAACAGACTCTTTTTCATCGCAAATGGTGATGTCAGAAATGTTCTGAGTTTTTAAAAACTCAAAAGCTGATTGGCCTTCAACGCCAAAACCAAGAATGGCAACCGGTGGCTTTATTACTGTCTTCATGAGCGCATTATATAGGAATTAAATTGTGATTACGACATATAATAGGATTAAATTAAATATAATTAAATATAATAAACATTGACAGACTTAGTTAGACTTAACTAAACTGGGGTCAAATTAAAAAGATTTAATTTATGGGCATATTTAACGAATTATTATTTGGCCGTCGGCAGAAGCCAAACGACAGCCTTAAGCGCGATTTGGGAAAGATTAAAGATTTAAAGTGGCGGATGACGCAAGACGCCAAAAGAGGCAAATTGGTCATTCC
>JAHJFD010000052.1 GCA_018825145.1 Patescibacteria group bacterium | reverse complement strand
CCAAAGCCCTGGGGGTAAATTTAAAGTCCAAATGACAGAACCTTTTTTATACTGTCCCATTTGTCCCATTTCCAGCCTGACCGAACTGCCTTTTTAGCTTGATTAGGCAAAGCCCTTGTTTGTACAATGAAACTAAGGCAATTGACCTAACTGCCCTGCCAATTAGTTTTTACAGGCTGTCTCATAGCGCTTCCCGACCTCTTCCCAGTCCACGTTTTTGATGAACGCTGCCATGTAGTCCGGTTTTTTCAGTCCGTAGTCAATCATAAAAGCATGCTCCCACATGTCCATAACCAGTAACGGCGCGCATCCTGTCAAATGGTTGGTGGCGTGGTCGTCAATCCACACGTTATACAGTTGGTCGGCTTTTTTGTCGTAATACATAACCACCCAGCCGATTCCGCGCATGCCGGCAGTCTGAATAAAGTTCTTACGGGCGTTTTCAACCGAGCCGAAATCTTCCGCCATCTTTTTATACAGTGGCGAATCATTTCCGGGCTTCTTTTTTTCTTTGCTCAGGTTGCCAAAGTAAAGTTCATGCAGGCGCATGCCGTTAAATTCCCAGCCGAAGCGCCGTTTCATTTCATTGTACTCGGGCGTACCGGCCTCATCGGCAGACAGCTTTTCCAGAAGCATGTTCGTGTTTTTCACGTAACCCTGGTAAAGCGTGAAATGATTGCTTAAAAGCGTATCGCTAAAGCCTTCCATGCCCAGCAAATGAGAAAAATCCATGACATCGTACATAAATTTTGAGGATTAATTTATACAATAAGCAGTATAACGAATATCTCCGGCTTACAAAATATTCAGCTTTTTTTATTGCTTTCCGGAAAACTAAGTTTGTACAATAAGACACGTCGTCAAAAATGAAAAAATTTCATATTATTTACGGTTTATTCTGGATACTGACAGCCATCCTTGTTGTTTTTTCCCTTAAGGCTCCGCCACATCAGTCGCGTTCGGGTGCAGATTTAGAGAAAAGCAGCTTTATCAGAGGAAGTATAATGGAAGTTCATGATCAGGATTTTTTTGTACGATTATCCGATGAAAGAAATACCGTTATTAAGACTCAGTTAAACGATTACTACTTCAACAACGATTATCAGAAAGGCGATAAAGTCAGCGTGTATATCACTGAATTGGAAAATGGCGAAAAGCAGTATGATATTGCGGATTACTATCACTCCGATGGCCTTCTGATTGTTTTTGTTATTTTTTGTGGTCTGGCCATTTGGACTGCCGGAAAAAAAGGTTTTTATTCAATTATTAGCGTGATCATTTCATTGATACTATTTTATGCCATTGTTCTTAATGCCGTGAAACTGGGTGTTTCAGTGATTTTAGCAGGGGTCATTTATGTTTTGCTGATAACGATTCTGACCATACCTTTAATTCATGGTTTCAACAAAAAAGGCTTAAGCGCCATTATTGCTGTTAACATAGGTTACATATTAGGTTTTATTCTCACCTATTTTTTTACAGATGTCGTCAAAATCGGGAACACTCCTTCTGAGGATTTCAGAATACTGTTTCAGCAATTTCCTGAAGTGGATATACATCAGATTTTGATAATTTCTTTATTTTTAGGCGCTGCCGGGGCATTGATAGATGTTGCCGTTTCAATTTGTTCCGCCATTTTTGAAGGCATGAAAGAACATCCGGGACTGACTTTTTCAAAAACGTATAAACTGGGAATGAATGTTGGAAAAGATATATTAGGAAGTATGATTAACACTCTTCTGTTGGCTTACATAGCGGCCTCTTTGCCTTTTTTAATCCTGATGACACTGGCAAAATATAACAATATGCATCAATTCCTGAATTATGATTTCATTGCGCTGGAATTGACTCGCATATTCATTGGCGCGGCATCCATTGTTTTACTTATTCCAATTACTTCCATTGCCGCCGCATATCTTGTCCAAAAGAAAAGCATCATGGGTTAATGAAATAATATTGCATTTAGGAATTAATCGGATTATAATAAGCCTGTTTTTGAATTAACCTCAAAAAATGAACTTCCTGGAAGATTCAATCCGGCTTCTCAGAGCTAAAGGCTACAAAATCACAGGTCCTCGCGTGGCCGTTCTTGAAGTGCTCTCAAAGGCCGAAATTCCGTTATCCGCTTACGACATTGAAGAACATATTCCAAAAAATATACGCTCCAATGTCGTAACAATTTACAGAGTTCTCGATGTTTTTGAGGAACTGGGTATTGCCCACCGTATTCATACCAAAGAAGGTTATGTTCGCTGTGATTTTGAACTAAAACGCGGTTGTCATTATTTCGCGGTATGCGACAAATGCGGGCGAACCAGTGAATTCCTGCACAAAGACCCCTGTTTCTTAAAAAAAATAATTCCCAAAAATCTGCCCCTCAAAAACCTGAAGCATATAACTGAAGTTTCAGGTACTTGTCAGCAGTGTTCTTAAATCCATAATACTTAAAAATTATGACTCAAATCTGGATTTACTCCCTTATCAGCGTTCTGATTGTCAGTTTTACTTCTTTTCTCGGTATTCTGACAATTGTCTTCAAAAAACATTATTTAAAAGGCTTTCTGCTTTTTATGGTTTCTTTCGCGGCGGGTACTTTGCTGGGAGATGTTTTTCTGCATCTGCTGCCCGAACTGATCTCGGAACGTGGTTTTTCAGCCGCACTTGGGCTTAATATCATTGCCGGTATTCTGATATTTTTTGTCCTCGAAAAAATTGTTCACTGGCGTCACTGCCATTTGGCCGGAACCCAGGATCACACTCACTCATTGGCTGTCATGAACCTGGTGGGGGACGGGGTGCATAACTTTATTGACGGCGTTCTTATAGCGGGCAGTTTTCTTTTTAGTATTCCCGTGGGAATCGCCACCACGGTAGCCGTCGTCTTTCATGAAATACCGCAGGAGATGGGTGATTTTGGCGTCCTTCTGCATGCGGGTCTGAAGGTAAAAAAAGCGCTTTTTCTGAATTTTCTTTCAGCTCTCGCCGCGGTTTTGGGGGTGCTGGTGGTGCTTGCCATTGGTATCGACGCGGAAACGACAGCTGAAGTCATCATTCCTATCACTATTGGCGGTTTCCTTTATATCGCCAACTCGGACTTGATCCCCGAGCTTCACAAAGATGTGGCTGTCAAAAATTCAATTATTCAGCTGGTCAGCTTTTTGATTGGCGTCGCGCTTATGGCTGGCATGCTTTTTATTCCTTTCGCCGAGGCAGGTCATGACCATAGCATCAACGGCGAGGGCCATAATGAAATCCACGAAACTGCAAACTAACCTGGGTGTATTACACGGTCGCTAATGTCGACATTTTGTAGTAAGCTTCTTACAAAATAGCTAATCATTATTTTCAAATATGAAAAATAAAAAAATCCTTTCAAAATTCGATTTAACCGGCAAAACCGCCATTCTCACAGGTGCCAGCCGCGGCCTTGGTAAAGCTATGGCTCTTGGACTTGCCCAGGCCGGTGCCAATATTGTTATTACCGACGTACTCGATACTAAAAAAACCGTCAAAGAAATCGAGTCACTCGGAGTAAAGGCGATGGGGCTCAAAGTTGATGTGACCAGAAAAGGTGATATCGACAAAATGGTTAAAAAGACCCTGCAAAAATTTAAGAAAATCGATATTCTGGTGAACAATGCGGGTGTTTACTTCCCGACCCCCGTCAAAGATGTGAAAGAAAAGGATTGGGATAAGATCATCGGCATCAATTTAAAAGGTACAATGATGTGCGCGCAGGCAGTTGGCAAAGAAATGTGTAAGGAAAAGTCAGGCTCCATTATCAATATCGCCAGCGTCGCCGGTATTATGGCCTTCGCGCAATCAGCGGCATACAATACCAGTAAAGCTGCAATAATAATGCTCACCAAAACGCTGGCTACCGAATGGGCTTCTTGTGGCATTCGTGTGAACGCCATCTGCCCTGGCATATTTGCCACCGACATGACTAAAGGACTTTTAAAAGACAAAGGTTTTCAGACCATGGTCAAAACCAAAATCCCGATGGCCCGTTACGCGGTTCCGGAAGAATTGGCAGGAGCCGCGCTGTACCTTGCCTCCGATGCCTCAAGTTACACCACCGGGCACGCGCTGGTGGTGGACGGCGGCTGGACGGTCGGGCTCTGATTTAATGATTGTTTCAGTTCTTTTTTCTTTTTCCGATTCCTTCCATTAAATCAATCTGAAGCTGCTGGATTTCCAACAGTCGTTGCCATTGGTAAGTCAGCAGGTGGTCCATTTTTTCATTCAGGTGCTTGATTTCAAGCTCGGCTTTCAGGTTCACTTTGTAATCCTGTTCAGACCTCAGCCGGTCCCTGTCTTCCTGTCGGTTCTGGCTCATCATGATGATGGGCGCCTGAATGGCGGCCAGGGTAGAAAGAACCAGATTCAGCAGAATAAACGGATAGGGGTCGAAAGGTTTTTTTAGAAGAAGAAGAGTATTTATCAGTATCCAAACAAAAATAATCAGCGCAAAGGAAATAATAAATTTCCAACTTCCGCCAAAGGAAGCTACCCTGTCTGAAACTTTTTCCCCGAATGTAAGTTCGCGGTCAAATTCCTGATTGATATTTTCAGAAAGGATTTCATGTTTCTTCAGGCTCCGGACCACCTGTCTTTCGAGAGTCGTCAGTTTACCCAGCTCCTCTTCAAGAATCTTTTCCACGTAATGCCCCTTAATTCTTTTCAGGTCCGCTAAACATACATATCCCTTTCCTTCCCACTCAGGGTATTCAGATTTTATAGCACTGATAATGGAGTTTGGAATAATGTCCACCGAAAGCAAAGAAGGCATTGTTTTTACTTTATAGCAGAGTCCGCACTTTTCTTTGCGTACTTTCTTTTTTTGGTTTACCGGAACTTTATTATTTTCCTCCATCAGGTTTTATTCTGTTTATTATAACACAAAATCATCGAAAAAACCAGAGTTTTGGCAAATCACGCGCATACTGATACTCTTTAAAAGACATTCCAGTGCAATGAATTAATCAGGCCAAAACATCTTCTTTAGATGAATCTGAAACAAACAGAAAAGATTTGTTCTGGCTTTTTGAAATATCCAGAATGAAATCAATCGGCTCTTCCTGAGCTGTGACCGGCAGGATATGAATATCTCCCTGAGGAGCTTTTGAAATGGTATGCTTGAAGCCTTCATCGGAAATCTGAATCTCGGTATTGAGCGGGAAGCGCCCTTCGTAAATCAACTTCTTTAAATAGTAATGGGCTTTGTCTCTTTGATCTTCGGGAACGCACATCCATAACGTGATTTTGCCATGCCAGTTTCGATAGAGTTTATAAGCGGTCAGCATGGCAAGGTCAAAAATACGGTCATCATAAAAATCCCGATCCATTGCCTCCTTTGGCAGCCACACATGGATATCCTGCTCTGAACCAAGTCCTATATCCTCATCACGGTCAAAAAGCATCACGCCCACCTGATGAGCTTCAGCCGTCTCAAAAATACTTTTGAGTGAAGTCTTTGGCAATCGGTCAGGTTTGAAAGGAAGAAAAAGAATATTAGGATGAAACACCTGGCTGCCGATAGCTTCGAGTGATATACAAACACCCTCGGCATAATCGTCCACGTCAATGATCGAAGATGAAGTAAAAATTCCCTCTTCCCCGAACTTCTTCACTAAGTCGGGAAGTTCTTTAAGCTCTTCCTCGATCTCCTCTTTCGTCAGGTCAGCAGAATCAGGCGCGGATCCCTCCTTCTTTAAAAGATTCACCCCAAGTACAGTCATGGTCCCTTTAGGAAAAGCGATAGCCTTGATGAGCGGGAAATTGCCGAGTAAAGTCCGCGTGATCACTACAGGAACAAGAAAACTTGGCTTCCAGGTGTGTTTACGCGATTCAGGCAATTTAATGATTTTCTTGGCGGCCCATTCCGCCAGACTGACAAAAAGGCCCGACCGCACGTCGCCTTCTTTTTGGGGTAGTTTTTTCTTGATGAGCCAGATATAAACCCCGAACAGAAAAAAGAGCGCAATCAGTCCCGCGATGGGACTGATCAGAAACATAAAAATAAGCGAACTCAAGAATCCGTAAAGCGGTATGAACTTTGAGATCCTTAAAGTGGGACGAAAGCTTACCAGGCCCAGCGCCATTTCGGCAAAAACCGCCAGGTTGATGATAGAATAAGTAATCAGGAAGAACATGGTCAGAAGCGGCGCGATGGTATTTAAAGTCCCAAGCGCCAGACCGGCCAGAATAAGGATGGTGACAAAAACGGTCGCGTTTCGGGGCTCATCAGTTTCAGATTTTTTCACGAAAAAGGAACTGAAAGGAAGAATGGTTGTTTCACCAAGGGCCTGCAGTAGCCTTGGAACGGCTACAAAGGTAGTCAGAGCGCTGGAAAAAGTAGCAGCCAATATACCCGTCAATACAATTGGAGGCCAAAAGGAAGTTTTCACGATTACTAAACTATTAGTCACAAGTTCCTGAGCTGACGCCGCGTGATACAGCCAAAAAGCGGTAAAAATGTAAATAATAGTTGTGGTGGCAATTGCCCACAACACCCCCCGCGGGATTTGTTTTTTTGGATCACTCAGGTCACCGGAAAGGCCAATGCCCGCCATCAGACCAGTCACCGCGGGAAAGAAAAGGGCAAAGAGCGCCCAGAACGGAACACCGTTCAGACTTACAGCCGGCGACGCCGAAAATACTTCACTCCACCAGTGCCCACCGCCAAAATAAACCGAAACCAGAGAAAGAAGAATGAGCCCGAAAACCACCGCCTGCGCAGTGAGTGCTGCCGTGATTTTAAAGGCGGACAACAAAAAAATAATAAGCAGAACACCGTAAATCACGGCAATCGGAGGATGAGTCGGGAAAATATAAAGCCAGGCCTCAGAAAAACCAAAAACATAGAAAACGACCGAAAAAATCTGGGCGAATGCCAAAGGAATACCCACACTGCCTCCGATTTCCAGCCCCAGCGTTTTGGAAACCAGCGAATAAGCACCCCCAGGCCCAAGTCTTATAGTGGAAGTCAGCGAGCTCAGGGCCAGGCCGGTGGAAAAAGTCGTGGAAGCGGCCAGCAGAATAATCAGAATCGTCAGCGGAAGCCCGGCTGAACCGACGATGTAACCTAACCTTAAATACAGGATCACGCCGATGATACTTAAAAAAGTCGGCACAAAGACCCCCAAAAAGGCGCCGAATTTTCTGGGTTTCTTTATAATTTCTTTTTTCTTTTTCATGAGACTTTACTTAAATATTCGCCTGATCAGGATCAGAATGGGGAAGATCTCAAGGCGTCCAAAAAGCATGGCAATGATCAGAATAATTTTGAGGAAAGGATGGATCAGGCCCACTTCCACCGACTGAAGTCCTACCGTGCCAAGCGCGGATACCATCTGAAAGGCTGAATCAAAAAAACCAAAGCCAAATAAAAGGAAAATAATGATTCCGATAAGCAGGGAAAGGAAATAAGCGATGACAAATATGGCAATGTTACTCAGATCTTTTTCATCAGTTTCTTCGCCATGAATGTTAAGCGGAATCACGGCACTTGGCGGATTAGAAAGTTTTTTGATGTGCCAGCCGATCCCACGCATCAGATAATAGATTCTGAATACCTTAATTCCGCCTGCCGTACTGGCTGAAGAGCCGCCCATAATCATGCCCAGCATCATCACAAATATCAAAAGGGGCGGAAGAAGGGCATAATGACTCACTCCATAACCGGTGGTCGTGAAGGCGGAGACCAATTCAAAAAAAGCGATTTTTATATCCGTGGCAACTGTTAGGGTCAGCAATCCGCAAAGAATCAGAATGGCAAAGAACACATTCTTTTCAAAACTGAAAAAGAATTCCTTCCACTTCCCCTCAAGCATTTTGTAATGCACAACGAATGAAATGGAGCCCAGAATCATGATTACAGACAGCACAAAAAGCTGCCATCCATTGGTATAAAACGTGTTATGCACGCTAAAACCACCTGTCGAAAGAGCGGTGAAGGACATAGCGATAGCATCGTAAATTGGCATACCTGTTAGCAATAGTAACAGAACGCCAAACAAGGTATATCCTATATAAATAGCCATGACGACTGCCAGCGTGTGCCTTAGGCCGCCTTCCAGTTTTTGTCCAAAACCCTGCGCCTGATAAAGAGCCATCGAAGCTTCGCTGGCTTCTTCAAGGTCCACCGCTTTCTGCTGGCTTTTTCGTCGCCCGCTAAAAAGAAAAAGGAAAATGATAATAATACCTATTCCCCCCATCCACTGCGTTTCAGCTCGCCACAAAAGCAGGCTTTTGGGCAGTTCATCCAGTGAACCATAAACAGTCAGTCCGGTAGTGGTAAAGCCGGAAATAGCTTCAAAATAGGCATTGATGTAATCATAATTCATGCTGGGCAAATAGGTGATCATGCTGATGGCGGGGAGTACAATAAAAGCCAAAGCGCTCAGAATAAGTCCCTGAGTCAGGGTCATAGTTTTATTGTTTTCTTTCGGACGGCTGAAAAGGGCCAGGACAACTCCCAGCACTAAAGAAAAGCCGAAAGTAAACAGAAAGCCACGAATATCTTCTCCGTAAATCAGACCCGCGACAATCGGTATCAGCCGGAAAAAAGATGATATGACGAGCAAATAACCGAGATTACGCAGAAGTATTCTCATCAGAAGTAAAAAATTTATTGAGTTCCTCCAAATCTTTTGGAGCCACCGCGAATAAAACAGTGTCATTTCTGAGCAGTTTTTCTTTTACCGTGTCGGTGATTAATTTTCCTTCCCTGTATATAGCAAGAATCTTGGCATTATTAATATCAGCCCCGGCTCCCTCGGCTTTACAGCCTTCCGTAACGGTCATCTTAGCCACCTGCATTTCTCCAAGTCCCAGCTGACTGATGATATCTTCCGTTCCTTTCTGAACAATAATGCGCTGAATGGCTGAAACAATCGTGCCCACCACAAATACCAAATTGGAAATTTCAAGTTTGCTGAAAAGCTCCTCATTCTTTGATTCATTCACAAGGGCTACTATATGGGGCACTTTCTCATTCTTGGCGATTTCACAGACGACCAGATTGGTCTTATCGTCAGCCGTGGTCACCACATAATCCGCCTCGCCTATATTAGCCTGTCGAAGAATGGCAATATCGCCTCCGTCACCCTGAAGGACAAGCACCTGGGTTTTTGAGGCAATCACTTTGGCGCGCGCTTCATCTTGTTCAATAAGCGTGACCTGATGCTCATTGGCCAGCATATTTGCCAAAGCAAGCCCTTTTTCACCGCCGCCGACAATAATGATTTTCATATTCTTTTATCTTTATTTTAATTTCAGTGAAATTATAATGTATGCAAGGCAAATTAAAAACCAAAATTATGTCATCAAAAGAAAAACCTCTCTATTTGTGGGCCCGTACCGACTACTGGATCCATGAAGCTTTTGGGAACGAGCACTCGTCAGTTTATAGAGTGGTAAACGACATTATTGTTTTCCTGATTTTTTTCTCCATCATTTCCATAATGCTGTCTTCGGTGGATACCATTTATACGACCTACCAAAGTTTATTTGATATTTCAGAATGGGTGGTGGTGACCATCTTCACTATTGAATACGCGGCTAATATCTATGTGGCTCCTGTTAAAACCAAGTATATCTTTGGTCCCTGGGGTGCTATCGACTTCCTGGCCATCGCGCCCTCTTACTTCAGCATAGGTGACTTTCGCGCCATCAAAGTCCTCCGCGTTCTCCGCATTCTCCGTTTCCTCCGCCTGATGAGAATGCTGAGGCTCCTTAAACTTGCCAAACACGTTATCAAGACGACTGAAGGAGAAACAACCACGAACAAGTTCGAAACACTCAAAATGGATTTGACGATCTATTTCATTGCCCTGTTTTCCGTCCTGACAATCTTCAGCACTCTGGAATTTTATTGTGAAAAAGGAGTGGAAGGCACTGCCTTCACTTCTATACCAAAAGCTATGTGGTGGTGTATCGTCACGATCACGACCGTTGGTTACGGCGACATGTATCCGGTAACAACATTGGGGCGGATTACCGCGGGTTTCGCCATGTTATGCGGCCTGGCTCTGTTCGGCTTACTCATGAACGTTATCGGCAAATATATGATGACGTCACTTTTTGGTTCCGAAATTGGCACTGAAGTTAATGTAGCCGAACTGGAAGAAGGTGTAAAAAAGACCAGTTCACAAAAATAGAATAAAAGCTAACTGTGTTCGATTTAAGGCCTTAGATAAGCCAAATATTTCCTATTGCTTTTTTGGGCAAAGAAATGATAATTGAACTAAATCATTAGCTAACAACTACCATTATGCAGCAAGAGTGTTCTTGTGGTGACAGTTGCCCTATCTGTGAGAAGTGCGACAGCCCACAATGTGAATGTTATTGCGACTTCGAACCGGACAACGAGCCGGTAGCGGAAGATAATGAAGATGAGATGAATTGGTAGCAGCAAAAAAAGACAGAAAACCGTCATTTAATTCCGTCCGGCAAGGGCGTGGACAGGCGGTTTTTTGTTTATGCTATACTTGCATACGATTCGTAATCAAAAAATATGTCTAAAAAAGAAGAAATTGCGCTGGCTCTGCATGAAATCGGTGCCATAAAATTTGGCGAATTTACCCTCAAGTCAGGCATAAAATCACCCATTTACATCGATTTACGCCTGCTCATTTCTTATCCTAAAGTGCTCAGGCTGATCAGTGAGGCTATGATCGAAATGGCCAAAGGCCTGAAGTTTGATGTGATCGCGGGCATTCCATACACGGCTTTGCCCATTGCCACGGCAATTTCAATCAGTCAGGAATGGCCCATGGTTTATGCCAGAAAAGAAGTTAAAGATTACGGAACGAAAAAAAAGATCGAAGGCGTTTTTAAGGAAGGCGACACCGCTCTTGTCATCGACGATCTGATCACTACTGGCGGCAGTAAGTTCGAGACCGTCGAACCATTCGAAGCCTCCGGACTTAAAATTACCGATTTCCTGGTGCTCGTTGACCGGGAACAGGGAGGGGGACGACAGCTCGAAGAAAAAGGCTATAAATTACACAGTATAATAGGAATCAATGAACTTCTCGACATTCTGAAACGAAATAACAAAATTGATGCCGAACGCTATCAGGAAGTAAAAGAATTTATTGCGGCAACACAGGTCTGAGCCCCTGAACCATAAATGTATAATGATTTTGCCTATGTTCTTCATGGATGCCCATACACAGCTTCGGTTAACCAATAAGCTTTATCTGAAGGCAGTGCTCCTTTACGTTTGGGGAGCTTACCTTTTGGATAAACCCGGCACGGATGTCAGCACCAAAGCATTTCTGGGGGCCGCCAGCCAAAAAGTGAAGGCAAGAATACGAACAAATGAAGAGGGTGTTTTAGCCGGCATGCAAGAGGCGGAGTGGTTTCTAAAAAAACTGAAAATCAAAATAACAGAGGCCAAAAAAGATGGCAGTAAAATAAAAAAAGGTGAAGATATATTGAAAATTGAAGGCCGTGCTTCGGCTATTTTGGGCGCTGAAAGAACCCTTCTAAACTTACTCCAAAGAATGAGCGGGGTGGCCACAAAAACCAAGAGAGTGAGCACCAAGATGCCAAAAGGAGTTAAGCTTCTGGCCACCCGCAAAACGCTTTGGGGGCTTCTGGATAAGCGGGCGGTCACACTGGGCGGCGGCGGAACTCACAGGCTCCACTTGCGTGATGCCATCCTTATTAAAGAGAATCATATTACTCTTGCTTCCAATCTAAAAAGAAGCCTGAAAAGGACGTTAAGGCGGGCGGATCAGGTTCGTTTCGTCGAAATTGAATTCGAGTCGCCTGACGAAGTAAACGAATTCCTTAAGCTCTACAAAAAAATAAAAAAACTCCTTCGTGAGGGAGACGGAATTGTGGTCATGCTCGATAATTTTACACCGCGCGATATCAGAAATGTAATTCAGCCTTTAATTCAGGCGGGGATTTTTGTGGAGTTATCGGGAGGCATCAATGAACGTAACATTTCAAAGTACAATATTGCAGGTGTTTCCGCCATTTCATCAGGCTCAATCACAAGTCAGGCCAACAATTTGGATTTCAGTATGCAGGTCGATAAAAAGTAAAGCCAATGACCCACAAGGCGCATGACATCGAAGAAGAATTTCATTCCAGGAAAAGCAGTTCTTTTCATGCTCTGATCGCTTTGATCACGGCAATATCCCTTTTCTTTTTGTCCATCCAGGCTTACTTTTATCTGATTCATCCGGAACCGGTAAATATTCCGGGCCTGGAAGAAGTTGGTGGCATTCTGGGCACTAGCCTGAGTCAGCCTTTTTCTGCGCATCGCTCCGGTGAAGTAAAGCGGGTCATTGAAGAGGTTAGGAACGATATAAAACAAGTCGCGAACTTTATCGCGGCAAAATCCTGTCGCAAAGCGGATCGGGTTTGTCAGAGTAAAGCCATATTCTATTTCGTCCGCGACGAGATCAGATATGTTCCTGACGCGAACTTTCACGATCGGCTCGAAAACCCTTTAACCGTTCTGAAAACCGGCGGGGCGGATTGCGAAGACATGGCTGTGCTTCTTGTGGCGCTCGAGCAGGCCATTGGAAACAAAGTCCGGCTGGTTTTTGTGCCTGGCCACGCCTATGTGCAGGTCAGCATTCCCGATTACCGCGGTGAAAAATGGCTGAACTTAGAAGCCACCTGTAAAGACTGCCAGTTCGGCGAACTCCCCAACAACGTCGCCATACAAAAAAAGGACTACACCGAAATTCAATGAAGACCCTCATCATCGACAACTACGATTCATTTACTCATATTCTAAAGCAATATGTAGGTGAACTCAGGGGAAATCCAGAGGTCTTTTTGAACGACCGGATTACCGTGGCGCGTATCAGAAAGATGAAACCGACTCACATCATACTTTCGCCCGGGCCCGGCACAGTAGATCATAAGCGGGACGTAGGCGTTATGTTTGAGATTATCGACGCCTTCCATAAAACCATTCCCATTCTCGGCGTATGTCTGGGGCATCAGGCCATAGGCAAATACTTTGGCGCCAAAATCGCGCGCGCCCCTAAAATAATGCATGGCAAGCGATCCACCATTTTTCACGACCACAAAGGAATCTTCCGCAACGTCATAAACCCACTCGAAGTCATGCGCTATCATTCGCTGGTTCTGGATACTCCTTTCTGGATGCGCTCAAAGGAGATGACGATAACAGCTTATACCTCGGATTTTCTTATTATGGGCATGGAGCACAACAAGTATCCTGTCTACGGAGTGCAGTTTCACCCCGAAAGTCTTGGGACTCAGGAAGGGCACTTGCTGCTCAAAAACTTTTTAAGATGCAAATGAGCCATTTTGATTTAAATCAATATTCGGAAGATTCCAAAAAGGAAGGTTTTTGTATGCTTCATACTGGCGGCACGGAGCAAAAATGGACCAAGGTCTGTAGGCACCCGACTGGCATTTTCACCAACCTGCCGGAGAGCAAATATAGACAATCTGTCCATATTGGCTTTTTGGCTTATCCAAATCCGAAACTAAAAAATCAAATCCCCGCTTCGCGCTTCTATTGCTTCCGTCATGCCGTTGTCCATAATCATGGTGAAAAGCTTTCCCTGAAGCCATTTAATCCTGAATACGGAACTTCCGGAAAACTGGAACAAAGCATCTCGAAAGCCGAGTACGTCAAAAAGATCCGCAAGGTCAAAGGGCTTCTGGCGGACGGTGAAATTTACCAGATCAATTACGCCATCCGGTTCCGAAAAAAGTTCAGCGGCAACCCCTACCATCTTTTTCTCAGGCTTATCGAAAGTAACCCCACCAACTTTTCAGCCTTTCTGAACTGCGGAGACTTTCAGATTCTCAGCAACTCCCCCGAACGCCTCTTTCGGGTTGAAAAGAACGTCATTTTGACCCAGCCAATCAAAGGCACTATTGCAAAGAGCAAAAACTCGAAGCCCGAAACCCAAAAAAAAGCACTCGAAAAACTGCTGGCCAGCGAAAAAGAACGGGCCGAACTCGACATGATAACCGACCTGGAACGCAACGACGTCGGCAAAATCTGCAAATACGGTACCCTGCGCCTGACGAAAGAAAGGGGGGTCATGGAACTTCCAAACCTGTACCACACTTATTCCGAGGTGCGCGGCGACCTGCCCCGCGGCACAACCCGTTCCGAAATTATCAATGCTATGTTTCCCGGCGGCTCCGTCACAGGCTGTCCCAAAAAGCGGGCTATGGAATATATTGAAAAATTTGAAGGAATGCCCCGCAACATCTTCACGGGCTCCATTATTCACATTGCCGATGGCGTGATGGATTCCAATATCTGCATCCGCACCGCACTTGTACGCAAAGGTTATATCGAATATTGGGCCGGCGGGGGAATTGTGGCCGACAGCGACCCGGAAGCCGAATACGCCGAATGCCTGTTGAAAGCGGAAAAGTTTTTAGGTATACTGTAAATCCAAAAGGGCTTTAGCATTTAATGGGCTAAGGACATGATCATCTCGATCAATGGAAAAATCACCGATGAAAAGAAAGCATGTATTCCAATAGTCAGCGAAGCTTTTCTTTTTGGATACGCGGTTTTTGAAACCATACGCACCTACAACAAAAAAGTCTTCCGGCTCGACGACCATCTGGCCAGGCTGTACTTATCCGCGGACGTCATTGGCTTCAGGCCCAAATGGAGTTTTAAAAGGACCTACGAGGAAGTGGTGAAAGTGCTGGAACAGAGTAAGCGTTGGAATGAAGCCAAAGTGCGGGTGATCTTAAGCAAGAACCGGCTCATCATAATGGTCGAAAAAATCCAGGAAAAGCCTCAGGACATGTACAGGAAGGGGGTAAAATGCGTGTCTTTTCAGGGTAAAAGAAACCTTCCACATGCTAAAAAGCTGGCCGACAGTTTTTCTTATGTGGCCAAAAATTACGCCGAATCGTGTGGAGCGTATGAGGCCATTCTGGTAGACCAGAAGACCTACGTGCGGGAGGGCGCATACTCCAACATCTTCTGGATCAACGGAGGAGAACTTTACAGCACGAACAAGGAGATCCTTTTCGGTATCACTCGTGAAACTATCATCGAACTGGCCGGTAAGTGTAATTTCGAAGGCATCAAGTTCAGCTCACTCCTGCACGCCGACGAAGTCTTCATCACCCAGACAACCAGCGGTATTTTGCCGGTGACCGAAATCAACGGCCAAAAGATCGGCGACGGCAAACCCGGTCCAGTGACCCGTGACCTGATGAAAAAATTCGACGCGCTGGTGTGGGAAAAATAGGTCAGTTGCAGCCTTTACAGTTTCCGCATTTTTTGGTTGGAGTTTTTTTAAGATACTCCTTGGGCACCGGAGGAAGGCCCATTTTTTCCCGAACCCTAAACCCGGTTGGCGTAATGGCCAGGCCACCGAGGGCGGTTTCGCGAATCGATTCATTCATAGTAGCGCTGATGTTCATCATGGCCTCCACCACTTCGTCCATCGGCACAAAGCTTTCGACCCCCAGCATGCTCATGTCCGAGGCGGCCAAAGCGATACTGGCGCCGATGGCGTTCCGCTTTACGCATGGCACTTCCACCAAACCGCCCAGCGGGTCGCAGGCAAGACCCAGCATGTTTTTCAGGGCCAGCGCGGCGGCATTCACACATTGTTCGGGAGTTCCCTCCCGCATTTCGGTGACGCCGGCGGCGGCCATGGCGGTGCCAACCCCCACTTCCGCCTGGCAGCCGGCTTTAGCGGCGGAAATAGTTCCGTCATGTTCCAGAACGGCGATGCCGATAGCCGAAGCCGTGAAAAGCGCGTTGAGCATTTTCCGCTTACTCGACTTCATATGTTCGAAGGTGGAAAACAGCACGCCGGGAACTACACCCGATCCTCCGGCTGTCGGAAAGGCAACAATTCTGCCCATGCGGGCGTTCTGTTCAGTGGTGGCAAGGGCGTAAGCCATGGCGCGAATAGCCACTTTGCTGTGAAGCATCGAACCGGATTTTTTCACCCCCGCGTAAACCTTGCCGGCTGAAGTACCGACCAGACCGTACTTCGATTTTGTCGTTGTTTTGATGCCTTTCTGAATAGCATGCCACATGGCGTTTCGGACTTCTTTCATTTTGTTCCGCACCAAGGGTTTTGACTTACCAAAAAGCTCCATTTCACGCCTGATTGCCACCTGAGAAATAGGCAATTTATTCTTTTTGCAGATTTCCAGAAGTTTCCCGCAATTACTAAACTGATATTTCATTATTTAAGGAGTTTGGTTAGAGAGCGCACAAAATCGATGCCGGACAGTTTTTCGAGTTCAAGTACTTGTAGCAGTTTCAGGTAACTGCCTTCTATGTTCAGGGTTGTAAGACACTTCTTCTTATTCCTCACATCACAGATTGTTTGCTTTCCCGCGATAGGTATGTGCCAGTCAATCAGTTTTCCGTAAAGTGGATGCAAAATATTTGACGGCTCATTGTCGTGCCCTATGAGAAGCGAAAAAAAGCGGCCCGCGATCATTTCAAGGTCTACCGGCACGTCATTAATAAAAGTGATTTTTATCTTCCCTCCTCCAATTGATGACCCCACCAGACTCACTTGCCTGCTTTTGTTTTTAAGGATAATGCGAACGGTATTTGGGTGGTGCTCCGGCGAGTCGATTTTTACTGGAACAAATTTATATTTCAGCCCCTTTTCTCTGGCGATTTCGAAAGCTTTTTTCAATCGGGGGTCATTAGTCAGAAACCTCATCACTCCCGCCAGCAGAGCTTTGTCGGTGGCATGCCCCTGGTACACAGTGGCAAAGGAACCATACAGGTAAAAGTCCGCTTCGGTTGGCGTTCCGTTAAAAAGCGCACGAGCGATCTGGCCAATTTTACAGGCGCCCGCCGTATGAGAACTGCTGGGACCGACCATGATCGGACCGGCTACATCAAAGATGGAGACAAGCATTTATAAGTGGGAGTAACTTTATCGTTTATAAGCATAATATAAATGGGAGTTTTTTGTCCACTTATATTTTTTCACCGATCTCCGGGGTACTTCAAAATTCAATTCCTTCAACGATATATCGAATATATATAAAATTGCTGGTATAAAGTATATCTATCAGATATATCATCAGAAAAGTGCGTTTAGGATATACTAAACACAGTGCGTATGCTAAAAAAAATGCAAATTATGGGGGTTCTCAATCTGACGCCGGATTCTTTTTCAGACGGGGGGCAGTTTAACGCGCCAGACCTGGCCATCCAAAGAATCCGGGAAATGATCGCTCAGGGTGCGGACATCATCGACATCGGCGGCGAATCAACAGGTCCCGGTTCATCTGCTGTTTCTACCGACGAGGAACTGGCGCGCGTCAGACCGGTTATCGAAATAGTTGCTGAAAAAAAATTAACCGATAAAGCACTTTTTTCGATTGATACCTATAAGGCTCCAGTGGCCAAATACGCGCTGGAGCACGGCTTTCAAATGGTCAACGATGTAACGGCCCTGCGCGGCGACCCGAAGATGATCGAGGTACTGCTCAAATACGAACCCTACGTGGTACTCATGTATTCCAAAGATCCAACACCCCGTACCACCAGGGAAGACGTGGAATATGATGACGTAATGGCCGGCATAAAGACCTTCCTGCTCGAGCGCGTGAGTACTTTGATCGAAGCGGGTTTTCCGGAAGACAAAATCATCATAGATCCCGGCATGGGCGCTTTCATAAGTTCCATTCCCGATTACAGTTTTGAGGTCATACATCGGCTTAAAGAACTCAGATTATTAGGTTTTCCGATTCTCGTCGGCATCTCCCGCAAATCGTGCCTGTCTGCCGGACAGGCAGGTTTGGGCGGAAAACTCGAAGACCGCGACCAGCCTTCCGTGGACTGGAGCCTTAAAGCCCTGCAAAACGGCGCCTCCATCATCCGCATCCACAACGTCGAACTTATGAAAAAAGCCCTTCCGAAGGAGGGCTTTTTAAGTTCTTAAGTTATTAGGCGAGATTAAGCAGCATTTCTCAAATTATTTCTATTCGGCCCTTTAAAGGGAATCTTAGGTTCTCGTACTGCATTGGGCAACTCTTTAACATCTGCTTCCAGCATTTCGCTATAAGGGTCTGCAATTTCTACTTGCGTAGCCTCAGGGCCTTCCTCTAGTTCAACGTCGCCGTCAATTCTGGCAATCATGGCATCTTCAATATCAGAAGGATTACCACTCAGAAAAGGATTATTGCCCGTGATATCAGCATCATAGTAATGCATAGCAATTTCCATTTTCTTTCTCATTGCATCATACAGAACAACTTGACTTGCTTTCAGAGGAGCCTTGCAGGCTTCAGCAGCAACCTCATCAACAACGTCTAGGGGCTGAAGTTCCTTTGGATATAATGCCTGCCCTTTCATACGGGCATCTGACATACTTACCGATTGCTCTTGGTATAGACGACGCTTTTCAACTTTCCAGGGGGCCGTAAAATCATCAAAATAAGGATTTCTTTTACTTGTATTCATAATATTTTAGGATTAATTAACGAGTACATAGTACAATATTAAATATATTTTGTCAAGTATTTTTTCAATGCTTTTTTGCAGGCCGAATATTTGCTATTATGCAAGTCTGATTCTAAGATAATAACAATGCTGGTAACCAAAGAATTCACTTTTGATTCCGCCCATTTCCTGCCAAATTACCACGGCAAATGTGAGAACATGCATGGGCATACCTATCGATTACAGGTAACTGTCGATGGACCTGTGAATAGTGAAGGACTGGTCATCGATTTCGCTCTTCTGAAAAAAATCGTCACCGAAAAAGTGCTCAGTAAACTTGATCACCATATTATTAACGACACGATCAAAATTGCTTCCGCGGAAAATACAGCTATATGGATTTGGAACCGGCTTGTTGATTTGCCCGAATTTTCCAAAAAAGTGCATCTGCACGAAATCAAATTGTGGGAAACACCTAATTCATTTGTGACTTATCATGGCAAATAAAGTGACCGCCTACCTGGCATTGGGGTCAAATATCGACGATCGTTTGGCTTTTCTGGTCAAGGCGGAAACCATGCTGAGGACACATCCGGAAATCGAGCTTCTGAAAACTTCAAAAATCTACGAAACCGAACCCTGGCCCAGAAATGAACTGCCCAACAATCATCCGCACGAAGAAGAAGGGCAAAAATGGTTCCTGAATCAGGTGGTCGAAATCAAAACTCCCCTTTCACCTCAGAAGCTAGCGGACGTAATCGCGATTATTGAGCAGAAGATCGGTCGGATCAAACGCGAACACTGGGGCGCCCGCGAAATCGACATCGACATTCTGCTTTACGGCGGCCAAATCATCGACACCCCCGACCTCCACATTCCCCACCGGCACATGCAGGATCGACAGTTTGTTTTGGTGCCATTAGTCGAAATCGCCCCCGAACTCAAAGACCCACTGACCGGCCGGAAATTCAGCAAGATACTGGAGGAAGTGAAAAAGGAAGACAATCATAAAGTAACCCCTTTCTTATAATGAATCAGGAAAAAATTGCCAGACTGATCAAAGAGCTTTTGACCGAAATCGGTGAAGATCCTTTCCGCGAGGGTTTGCGGGAAACGCCTGAGCGGGTCGCCCGGAGTTTCAAAAAGTTATATGAAGGTTACCACGAAGACCCCAAAAAACTTATCACAGTTTTCGATAACGAGGGTTACAACGAAATGCTGATCGCCAAAGATATCGATTTTTATTCCGTCTGCGAGCACCATATGCTGCCTTTTTTCGGAAAGGCTTATGTGGGTTACATTCCCAACGACAAAATCATCGGCCTTTCCAAAATGCCCCGCATGGTCGACATGTTTGCCCGCCGCCTGCAAAACCAGGAACGCATGACCAAACAGATCGCTGACACGCTGAATGAACTGCTCGGCCCCAAAGGCGTCGGCGTTGTCATCAAAGCCGAGCACCTGTGTATGAAAGCCCGCGGTGTCGAAAAGCAGAATTGCGAAATAACGACCTCAGCCTTTACCGGCCTGTTTATAAAGGACGATAGGACGAGGAGTGAATTTCTGAATTTAATACGCTGACTACTTCCTCAAAACCAGCATTTGACTCACCCATACGTCGTCGCCTTCGGTGAGTATTTCATCATACTCCACGCCAAAAGCCAGTTTTTCGGCCGCCTCGGTCAGGTGCCTCGGAAAATGGTTGTATGCCTCAATCGTATATTTGCCCTGATTGTCTTTCAGAAGCATCGACTTACGGTAGTGAATATTCACCAGCACCGTCTTTCCACCGTCTTTAAGCACGCGGTAACACTCATTTAAAAAGGACTCCACTTTTTTAAGGTGCACCAGCGCCAGGCTGGAAAAAACCATATCGAATTGCTCATCCTCAAACGGCATATCTTCCATATCACCTTCCACAATCTCTATGTCTGGTTCTTTTTGATGAAGCTTGGCCAGCATTTCCGGCGAAATGTCCAACGCCGTCACTTTGGCTCCGGCCGCGTGCAGTTTTAAACTGACCCTGCCGGTTCCCGCGCCGGCATCCAGCACACGCTTGCCGGCAGATTCGGCAATATAAGGGTCCAGTTTGTTTTGCTCAAAACTGTCCCAGAATTTTTCGAGCTCGTCATACTCATGCGCGTAACGCGCATAACCTTGTTTTGGATCCAGACCTCGCTGCATGGTCAGTTTTTAGTTGGCACCGGGAATATTCGGAATACTGATTTCCGTCTTTTTGCCGTCAGACCCCTCGATGATCACCTTTCCGTCCTTCATTTCTACGGAACCTGCCCCGTCTTCGCTGTCAATATTCATTTTAAAGCCATCTGTGCCAAAACCGCCAAAATCCCCTCCTTTAATTTCAATATTGCCGTAACTCATTCCACGGATACCAAATGCTCCAAGGGTAGCAGTCAGAACCATACTGACAAAAACCATGGCTATAATCGTAACAATCAAAGCGCCGATAGCTCCGCCTGTGGTAAGTTTATGCACTACTTTCAGAGTCACAAAAACGATTACGAGCCACCAGAAACCGCCGACGATCGATAAATACGGAATAATGGCCAGCCATGTAACAATCATGCCAAACCCCATAACCCTGAAAAATCCATTATGAGTGGCCTGACCTTTAAAAATACTCTTAGCCACCAGGCTCAGAAGGTAGATGCTGATGACAGCGGAAACAACCTGGTATAAAGCTGTACTAAGTACAAAACCCCAGGAGGGCGAAAGAGCGCCTCCCAAAAACTTCAGTTTAAGACCGGTGATAACAGAGGCCAGAATAATGATTGCGAAAGCGAACATTGTTTTACCCTTATCCGAGGCAACGGAATTCATTACATTATGCTTCAGAAGCGCAACATCCAATGCTGTCTTCAGCTCAGTTACAACATTGTCTTTCTTCATTTGTTTTTTTGTTTAAATATTATATTGGTCTGATTTTACTACATCCTGATATATAATCAAAGACATGGAGGAACTCGTCATCAATCAACGAAAAGTCCCGATCACCGTTCGGCGAAGCCCACGAGCCAGACGTTTGCGCCTTCAGATCGAATCCGAAAAACCTGAACTTGTTATGGTTATTCCACGCTACGCCCTGAGCATGCAGATTGACAGCTTCCTCAGAAAGCAGACACCCTGGATCGAAAAACACTGGAATCAGGCCCTCAAAAAGTCGGCTCAGCGCCCCAAACGCCGGCACAAAGATGGTGATACATATTTCTACTTCGGCGAAACCCTTACACTCAAACTAATTCCGTCACTTTCCTGGAAGCCGGGCATTCGTGTAAGCGGTAATAATCTGGAAATCACTCTGCACAATGCCACTACACTATCCGATGGCAAAAAGGCCATCAAAAAAATAGTTCAGGAATTTTACAAAAAGAAAGCCGAAGAAGTCATTCATGACCGTCTGCAGTTTTTTAATGAACATTACCGGCTCAAATACAACCGCGTCACCTTCCGCAACCAGAAAACCCGCTGGGGAAGCTGTTCCAGTGCCAAAAACCTGAACTTCAACTGGCGCCTGATTATGGCGCCTATCGAGATCATTGATTACGTGGTGGTACACGAACTTTGCCACCTGAAACACATGAATCATTCTACTTCATTCTGGAGGTTGGTGGCCGAGGCAATACCTGAATATAAGGGCATGAGGAAGTGGTTAAAAGACAATCATTATCTACTTAGTTATACTTAACAGAAAATTAAATGGGTGTTAATATTCCTCCCACGCTCTTTAACACCAAAGCGAAGTAGAATTTATTGGGTTGGTCAGTGGTTGACCCCCGTTTTACGGCGGGTTTAGCTCGCCAATCCAAATCACTCTACTTCCCGCAGGAGGGAATCACATGCTATACGTGCACATTTTCAACCGGGAGCTCAATGTCTCGGTCTTCATGATTCTGTGTCTACTGGGTGCTTTCGCCCGATTCTGGTCTATGTGGATATTCTACGTGCCGGCGATGCTGGTAGGACTGTACGTGCTCTACTGCGCGTACGCAATCAGCAAAAGTGTTCGCCGGAAAGGATGGCGGGCCACCATGGACGAGATTGACGAGACCCTGGACAGGCTCGACAAGGAGGCCGTAGATAAGCTCAAATAGAGCCTTCCTCCGTGGAAGTAGCCAGCCCCGACGTACGTCGGGGCTTTTGGCATACACCCGGTATATACTGAATCATCATTTTTTTATGTGTTATGGTAAAATAAGCTCAAAAAATGACAGTGAAGTTATGTTTTTATGAAAAAATTCATTATTTCTTTCCTCGCAGTTTTTCTTTTGGTATCGAATACTCACGCTCTTCAGGAACCGAAAGAATTGATTGATATCGCCGGTGATCCATACGAAACAGCGATTCGTTATCTGGCCGAAAATAACATCGTTCAGGGGTATCCGGACGGTTCTTATCAGCCGCAAAAGTCTTTGAACCGCGCTGAATTTACCAAAATCATCGTGGGTGCCAGGTTGGGTAGTGAGCCACCCAAACCTGCCGAAGACTGTTTTCCCGATGTACAGAAAAATGAATGGTTCGCTACCTGGGTCTGTTATGCCAAAGATAATGGAATCATTGGCGGTTACCCCGATAGCACCTTCAAACCTGCCAAACATATTAATCTGGCCGAAGCGGCAAAAATTCTGGTAAACACGCTGAACGTTGACCTAAGTACCGACACCAGCGGGCAATGGTACGAGGTTTACATCCGATCTATGCAGAACAATGCTTATATTCCCGATTCGTTCAGAACAGTTACGCAACTGGTAAAGCGCAGTCAGATGGCCGAGATGATCTATCGCATCATGGAGGAAATCAAAAGTAAACCTGCCAAAACCTTTGTCTTCCCGTTGCCTACAGATACTATTGTTTCCCCCGATCTTAGCTGCCTGGATGACCAGGTGCCCGCTTCCGTCGATATGAATGAGGTACGTAATCAGTGGCTCAGTTGGCACAATCAGGCCCGGGCGAACCGCAGCATGGGACCACTTACATTAAATAACGGTTTAGACTACTCTTCCTCCGTTTGGGCCAAGGACAACAAAAGCAGCAAAGAGCTGACTCATAATCGTCCGGGCGGGCAATCGCTCACTGAATGGTTTTCCGGCTTGGGAATCGTGTTCAGAGATCTCACGGGAATGATTTACGGTGAAAGTCTGGGCCTTCGTACTTTTCGCTGTAAGGAGTCCGATTGCACTGAGCAGGCTATAGAAGCCGCGCGTTTTATTTTTGACGCCTTTATGGCCGAAGAAGGAACCAGTTATACAAGTCACTATGACAACGTAATAGAACCGGACTTCGTGGAACTGGGTGTGGGGATTGCCATCGATTACTCCGACGAACTGATGTATCTGGCTACTCATTCTTCTTTTGGCGTGGACAATTACCCCTCTAATCCATGCGAGTGATTGGAGACCCCGGGTTTTTTTAAAAGAAAAAAAACGGAACTGAGCTTGCAATTTTCAGCCGTTTCTCTAAACTTTTGACGCGCGGGGAGGGATGGCAGAGCGGTTGAATGCGGCAGTCTTGAAAACTGTTGGACCCGTAAGGGTCTCCAGGGTTCGAATCCCTGTCCCTCCGCCAGCAGATAATCAATTATTATGAAACTATCATATGCCAAAGGCTTAAGCTTCGGGGTGGCTTCAGGAATCGTCACTACTTTAGGGCTGATGGTCGGGCTCTATTCTGGTACGCATTCAAAACTGGCGGTTTTGGGGGGCATACTGACCATTGCCATCGCGGACGCCATGTCTGATGCTTTTGGTATGCACCTTTCAGAGGAATCATCAGAACACAACGAACATCCCGAAATATGGGAATCCATGATTGCCACTTTTTTCGCTAAACTTATCATCGCCCTGACCTTTGCCTTGCCGGTGATACTGCTTGATCTTACGTCAGCCATTTATGTCAGCTGCGTGTGGGCCCTGTTATTACTCGGGGGCATCAGTATTCTTATCGCGAAATGGCGCAAAGAATCCAAAGTGCATGCCATTCTGGAACATTGGGGGATCGCAACAGCGGTAGTCATCATTTCCTTTTATGTGGGTGTGCTGATCGATAAGTTTTTCGGAAACATTTAGCCGATGGATGTGAAAATAGAAAAATCCTGGAAGACCTTACTTCAGCCGGAATTCGACAAGCCCTATTTTGAGGAGCTGGCTGAATTTGTACGCGATGAATACAAAACAAAAAAAATTTTCCCGCCCCCCAAAGACGTCTTCAGGGCCTTTGACCTATGTCCTTTTGATAAGGTGAAAGTGGTGATTTTGGGACAGGATCCTTACCACGGGCCGGGGCAGGCCCATGGTCTGTGTTTTTCGGTGAATCACGATGTGCCAACGCCGCCTTCTCTTGTGAATATTTACAAAGAAATCGAAGCGGATATCGGAAAGCCAGTGCCCGGACACGGCAATCTGGAGCACTGGGCAAAGCAGGGCGTATTTTTGCTGAATGCCACGCTCACGGTGATCGCCCACATGGCAGGTTCTCACCAGAAAAAAGGCTGGGAAACGTTTACCGATGAAGTGATTCGGCTGATTTCCGAAAAGAAAGAACACGTGGTTTTTATGCTCTGGGGTAATTATGCGGGTGATAAGGCCTGGATGATCGATGAAAGAAAACATCTTATTTTACGGGCGCCACATCCATCGCCTCTGTCAGCTCACAGGGGATTTTTTGGCTGTAAACATTTCTCAAAGGCAAACGAATATTTGCTGTCACATGGTTTAAAGCCGATAGAATGGGCATAAAGAATGAATCAGAAAAGCACATGTTCTTTTTTGCGGCGGAAAAAATTGACTTTTGCAGAAAAAATAGTTTAATATAATACACTCTGTTCTTTGACATTTGGTTTTTGAACTGGGACATCCTTTTCTACTATTCTCCGGCTTCCATGGTGGAGGACGGCGAATGAGAGGGGGAATGATTCCCCCAGTTCAAATAATGCCCCTCGAGGGCTAAAGATCGGAGAGACCGATGAAGAGAATGATTTTCTTGATGTGTCTCGCCCTGGCCCTTTGGGGCTGTGGTGAGCAGTTCGCCGCTTCCCCTGACGGAGGTGTAGCTGGCGCAGGCGGTTCCGGTGGCACAGCCGGTACAGGTGGCAACACCGGCGGTTCGGCCGGTACAGGTGGCACCGGCAACACCGGCGGAAACGCTGGCCAGGGTGGCACCGGCAACACCGGCAACACCGGCGGCGGTGGCCAGGGTGGTCAGGGCGGGGGCAATCCCTGCCCAGACATCACCTACAACGCGGCCGCGGCCCTGATCGGCGAAGCCTGCGCGAACTTGTTCGCTTCGGGCTGCGGCACGAGCAATCCCGTCCCTCGGGAAGAGTTCATCTCGGCCGTCATCGGGCAGGTACCCGAGAAGCTCCAGGGCTACTCGGACCCAGTCGTGGCAACGTTTGGGGATGTGGCTTTGGCTCATCCCGCGTTCTCGGCGATCGAGAAGGCGGTCTGGCTGGAGCTCGTTCCGGTCACACCATTTTTCCATCCGGCCGACCCGACCACCACCTGCTTCGCGCAGGACGTGGTGACGGCCATGGGCAACCTGCCGGACATCTACGCGGTGGTGTTCAGCGCATCGCCGAGTCAAAATCTGGGATCGGGAGTTGGTGCTGTGGATGCCGTCATCTTCAAGGTGTACGGGACGAACCCCGGCAACCATCTCACCCAGATGCTAAGACTGGTGAACAACCTGTCCGGGGGCTACACAGCACCCCAGACCACAACGGCTCTCGAAGCCGTTCTGATTCTGTGCGAGGTTCCTGCAGGCGGTTCGTTCACCACCTACAGCCTGCCTCTCACGGCAGGAGCCGCGGACTTCAACAGCCTGAACTGCTACAAGAACGATGGCAGTCCGATGGAGCTCCACATTCAGGTCGACCCAGTCGCCGTTGGGCAGGTAAGGATTGGGATTGACCCGACCACCATCACCATTCGGGGTAAAGGTCAGGTTAATAATCCAATCTTCACCATCCAATAAATAAGAAAGGGGGAATCACCCAAGGCCACCTCCGGCGTCCGCAATCTAGCGGCGCTGGAGGTGGCCTTTTCGTCAAGTAAATCAGCAAAAAAACCCTTTTCGGCTTCCTCAGCTTGTGATAGACTTTGTAAGGTTACGGCAGGCGCTATTTTTCGCCAGCCCTAAGCCATTCTTTAGCCCATAAACAAGCCTAATAAGTGAGCCCGAAAAAAGAGAAAAATCTTCATGAAGATGAAACGCCTGAGAATGAGTCCGAAAACAAGCCTGAAACGGAACCCGAAACCGAAAAGGGTAACGACAATCAGGAACCGGTTAATCCTCTTTCTTTAAGCATGAACGATACCCCCAAAGACATCGTGAATGAAATGGAGGAATGTTATCTCGATTACGCCATGAGCGTGATCGTTTCGCGCGCCCTGCCAGACGTCCGTGACGGCCTTAAGCCTGTGCACCGCCGCATACTTTATTCTATGCACGAACTGGGCCTTCGCTCAGGTGCCAAATTCCGCAAATCCGCCACAGTGGTAGGTGACGTTCTCGGTAAATACCATCCGCACGGCGACACGGCCGTTTACGATTCCATGGTCCGTATGGCCCAGGATTTCGCCATGCGTTATCCGCTGGTGCACGGTCAGGGGAACTTCGGTTCCATGGACGGCGACAACGCGGCGGCCATGCGTTATACCGAGGCCAAAATGGCAAAGATCACAGATGAACTGCTGGCCGACATCGAAAAGGACACCGTCAGCTTCCGCCCCAATTACGATGGACGGCTCAAAGAACCGGTCGTCCTTCCGGCCCGAATTCCGTCTCTGCTGCTCAATGGCTCCATGGGTATCGCGGTGGGTATGGCCACTAACATTCCGCCTCACAATCTCACCGAGGTCATGACGGCGGTAAAACACCTTATCGATAACCCTGATTCCACCATCGAAGACCTGATGCAGTTCATCAAAGGCCCCGACTTCCCGACAGGCGGCATGATCTACGACCCCGAAGCCATTAAAACGGCTTACGCAACAGGCCGTGGCAGCATCATCATGCGCGGTAAGGCCGACATCGAAGAGCAGAAAAGCGGAAAATTCCAGATCGTTATCACCGAAGTGCCTTATCAGGTAAACAAGGCCAGTCTGGTTGAAAGCATGGCTAATCTGGTACGCGACAAGAAGATAACCGGCATTTCTGATCTCCGCGATGAATCCAACCGTGAAGGCGTACGTGTCGTCGTTGAAATCAAGCGCGACGGCTACCCCAAAAAAATCCTCAATCAGCTTTACAAATATACCAGCCTGCAGTCGTCTTTTGGCTTCAACATGATCGCCCTCATTGACGGCATCCAGCCAAGACTACTCGATTTAAAGGCTATTCTGGAGGAATTTGTGAAACACAGACAGGTTGTCGTCACCCGCCGAACGGAATTCGAGCTTAGGGTCGCCAAAGCCAGGGCCCATATTCTGGAGGGCTTAAAAATCGCCCTGGATGACATTGACGCGGTCATTGCTACCATTCGGGGTTCCGCGACCAAAGAAATCGCTAAGGAAAATCTGATTAAGAAGTTCAAACTGTCCGACTTACAGGCCAAGGCTATTCTCGAAATGCGCCTGCAGACACTGGCCGGCCTTGAACGTAAAAAAATCGAAGATGAGCTCAAAGAAAAACTCGACTTCATAAAAGAATGTGAAGGCATTTTAGGCAACCCCAAAAAAGTCCTATCTATCATCCAAAAAGAAACGCAGGAAATCATCGAGAAATACGGGGATGAACGCCGGACCGAAGTCATTCCCCACGCTGTCGGTGAATTCAACGCCAAGGCGCTTATTCCTAACGAAGATATGATTGTGGCCCTCACGCGTGGCGGCTATATCAAACGTATGAGCCCATCGGTTTATCGTACCCAGGGCCGTGGCGGAAAGGGGGTTATTGGCATGACCACCAAAGATGAGGATGAAATAGCGCAGATCATACACGTCAAAACACATGACGACCTCTACTATTTTACCGATCGCGGCCGCGTGTTCAGACTACCGGCTTACGAAGTGCCACAGGCCAGCCGCACAGCAAAAGGGCAGGCTATTGTCAATCTGCTCCAGCTCGACCAGGATGAATCGGTGACGTCTATGCTGGATCTTAACAAAAGGCAAGGAGACTTCCTCTTCATGGCAACCAGAAAAGGTACGGTGAAGAAGACCTCGGTCAAGGATTTTGACAACGTCCGCAAGTCCGGCCTTATCGCTATCAAGCTTCGTGAAGGAGATAATCTTGATTGGGTCAGGCCAAGTTCTGAAGGAGATCAAATTGTAATCATCACTCGCAATGGACAGTGCATTCGATTTAAACAAAGCGATGTGCGGTCCATGGGACGTGCCAGTCAGGGTGTTCGTGGTATCCGTCTTAAAAAAGACGACCAGGTGGTTGGTATGGAAGTGGTCAGAAACGAAGAATCCAGCCGCGTGCTTGTTGTAATGGAGAACGGTCTTTCCAAAACAACTCAGGTCGCGCAATATCGCTTCCAGGGACGCGGAGGTAGCGGTGTAAAAACCGCTAACGTAACTCAAAAAACAGGTAAAGTGGTTGGCGCTCGCGTTCTGGATAACACCATGAACGGTGATCTGATTCTCATCTCTTCCCATGGACAAATGATCAGACTTCCGATGAAACAAGTCCCAACCTCAGGCCGCGCCACTCAGGGGGTCTATGTCATGCGTCTGAAAGATGGTGATCGGGTTGCCTCCCTTTCACTTATTCTTGATGACGAACAACCTAATGAAACAGGAAAACAAGAGTTGCCCCTAAAAAAATAATGCCAAACCTATGATGCGCCAAATCCGTCTTTTGGTCATATTGATGGCCTTTCTGTGGGTCACGCCCGTTCTGGCGCAGGACTTTACGGGAGACCTTTCACTGGAAGAAGGAAGCATCAGGACGGAAAATTATGTGATAGTCGGAAAGACAGTACGAATTTACGCGACGGTAAAAAACAACTCCGAACAGGATCTTTTCGGGACCGTGAAATTCTATGATGAAAAGCGCGCTCAGTTTATTGGAGAAGATCAGCCCGTATCAGTCATCGCCGGTGGAACCGATGACGTTTTCGTTGACTGGGTGGCAAGTTCTGTGGGGGATTACCCTGTAAGCGCCAGGGTCATTCCGTGGAAAGATGACGGAGACAACCCCAACAACAACAAGATAACCACTTCAATTTATGTAGATGTTGATACAGACAGCGATGGTATTCCCAACCGTCAGGACTCTGATGACGACAATGACGGGACAAGCGATAAAAATGACGCTTTTCCGCTGAATCCGGCTGAATGGCAGGACACAGATGGCGATGGCAAGGGGAATAACGCGGATGTTGACGACGACGGTGACGGAGTCACGGACATTGAGGACATGTTCCCGAATGACGCTAAAGAAACAGTCGACACGGATGGAGACGGAGTAGGGGATAATTCCGATGCTTTCCCGGAGGATCCGAAAGAAAATGCTGACGCGGATCAGGACGGCCTGGGAGACAACGTGGATCCGAACAGTAAAAATAAAGGCCCCGTGCCCTATATCGACACAGAAAGCAACATCGTTTCGGCAGGTACGGTGGTAACCTTCAACGCGTTGAAGGCCAATGATCCGGACGGTGAAATTGTTACTTATGAGTGGGATTTTGGCGAAGGGGTGGAAAATACCGGTGTCATCGCCGATAAAATTTTCGAAAAACCCGGAACCTATGAGGTGAAGCTCAAAGTATTCGATGATAAGGGTGAATATCGAATCGGAAAACTTACCATTACGGCTATCTACCGCTGGCAGACTTTTGCCTTGGTCATCATTGGACTTTTGCTCTTCCTGTTTTTACTTTATATGGTCGCAAATTCAAAAAAAGTCCTTGATAAAAAGAGCAAAAAGAAGTAAAATCTCCAGGCATATCTCCTGGATGATCAGAAAAGAACCTGCGAAATTATAAATTATAGTATTAATTTGACCTTCTATGAAAGCCGATATCCATCCAAAGCTCAATCACGTTGTTTTTGTGGACAGTTCCAGTAAAGCGGAATTTCCCACACTTTCGACCCTTAGTTCCAAAGAAACAAGAAAGATCAACGGCGTTGATCATTTTGTAATAAGAGTGGAAATTTCTTCCGCTTCCCATCCGTTTTATACCGGAAAGCAGACTTTAGTCGACACAGCCGGCCGTGTGGACCGCTTTAAGGCTAAGATGGAAGCTGCCAAGAAACTTCAGGAAAAAGCCAAAGCCGGCAAGGCCAAAAAAGAAGCCATGAGCAAGGAGACCCCCGAAGAAAAGATCAGCCGGAAGGCCAAGGAAAATACGGAAAAGAAGGAGGCTGAAAAAGCGGAAATGAAAAAACCAGCCGTCAAAAAAGCTCCTGCCAAAAAACCAGTCGCTAAGAAAAAAGAAACGGTAGCCAAAAAAGCTCCTGCCAAGAAACCTGCCGCCAAAAAGAAGGCTTAAATTTCCCTGAGAGCCTGCTTTATTTTTTCCTCGAACACCGATTCATCAAAGCGTTCGGCAATTTTGCGTATCACTTTATGATCGTAATGTTTTTCGTTGACCATCAGACGCGTCAGGCCTTCCAAAAGCGATTTTTCGGTGGGCTCGTCAAAGAATTCACCTGATTTTCCGGCCTCCACGCTTTCCGGCACACCGCCCGCGCCGTAAGCCAGTACAGGTTTGCCGGCTGCCATAGCTTCCACGGGGGTAATACCAAAATCCTCCTCGCCCGGAAAAATGAGGGCGCGGCAGTTCTGCATATACTCACGCACCACCAAGTCAGGTTTTCGCCCCAGAAACTCGATATTGGATTTAGCCATAGCTTCCAGCGCTTTCCGCTGGGTGCCGTCTCCAATAATAACCAGCTTCCTGCCCACCTTATTAAAAGCCCGCACCGCCAGATCAATTTTCTTGAAAGGGGTCAGGGCGGATACGATCAGAAAAAAATCTTCGTTTCCCGCTGTCGGCTCAAAAGCTTTAACATTTACCGGCGGGTAGATCACCTCGGAATCCCGTCGCCAGTATTTGGCGATGCGTTTTTGGACATGTTTCGAATTGGCCACAATCTTGTGTGGCTGTTGGGCTGTCTGAAAGTCCCAGATCCGAAGGCCGGTCAGCATATGAGCCGTGGCAAAACGCATTGGTGCCGACATGTTCTTGGTGTACTCATGCGTGTAATCCCAGGCATAGCGCATGGGCGAATGGCAGTAGCACAGGTGCTTCACCTCGCCCGTCTTTATTCCGTGGGCGAAAGCCGAACTGCTTGAGATCACTGCGTCGAACCGGCGAAAATCAAACTGCTCAATGGCCTGTGGCATTCGGGCCAGAAGCCATTTGGGGCTCCTGATCAGCTCATAGTACTTCTGCAGGCGGCTGGAGTGTATTTTTACTCTCCTGAACCATTCCGTGCTTGCCTTTTCGTCGTGAAACAGAGTGTAAACGGGACTTTTCGGATACATATCCAAAAGCTTTCGCAGAACGCGTTCTGCGCCGCCAAGCTTCACCAGCATTTCATGCACTAAGGCAATTTTCATAAGTACATATTAATTCGTGTGACAGAAATTACCAAGAGACTAATTTTATCTGATATACTCAAAAATGAACTAAATTATATGCGCATGAGTGAAATTAAAGATTTAATCATTATCGGAGCGGGTCCGGCTGGCTATACCGCGGCCATTTACGCGGCGCGTGCCGATCTTTCAGTCCTGTGTTTCGAAGGCTGGCAGCCCGGTGGTCAGCTCACCACTACGACCACCGTCGAAAATTTTCCGGGATTCGAAAAAGGGATTGACGGCAAACAACTGATGCAGGAAATGAAAAAACAGGCCGCTGTCTTTGGAACCGAATATATCACCAGAGATATCACAAAAGTGGATTTTTCCCGTCGGCCCTTCAGGGTGTTTGAGGGTGAAAATGAATATCAGGCAAAAACGGTTATCATCGCGACCGGTGCCAAGCCCCGCAAACTGGGGCTTGAATCCGAAGAGCGGTTTTGGGCCAAAGGAGTTTCCGCCTGCGCTACCTGCGACGGCTTCTTTTTCCGCGATAAGACAGTTGCCGTGATCGGCGGAGGCGATTCGGCAATGGAGGAAGCTGATTTATTAAGCAAATTCGCGAAAAAGGTTTACATCGTGCACCGCCGTGAAGAATTCAGGGCTTCCCGGATCATGCTCGACCGCGTGAGGGACAACAGCAAGATCGCGATCCTGATAAGTAAGGCCGTTGATGAAATACTGGGCGACCAAAAGGTTACGGGCCTCCGGCTAAGAGACATACAGTCAGGCAAAATTTCCGAGCTGGCTGTCGACGGTATTTTCCTGGCCATCGGCCACGTTCCCGCGACCGGTATCTTTAAGTCAATCGAAAAAGATGATCTGGGCTATATCATTCACAAACAAAACACCATGACCAATGTCGCCGGCGTGTTCGCGGCAGGTGACTGTGTGGATCACCGTTATCGCCAGGCCATTACCGCCGCCGGCATGGGCTGTCAGGCGGCTATCGATGCCGAACGCTGGCTGGCGGGTCAGTAATTATTTAGGCAGGAGCTTCATCTGATTGGCAATCTGATACCTGCCACTTGTCTTATACCAGTCTATGACCTGGCTTCCCGGGCAACCGGTATAAGCGACATCTTTGTGGAAAATAACATCGCCGGGTTTCAGGTCATAGTACCTCAGGCCGGCCATAAGCACCCTGTAAACAGCGAGCCTGGCCTCTGCGGTGAATTCCTGTTCCTTTTTTTCATAATTCCCCACCACTGAAATGAGCAAATGGTGCTCAGGCGTATGAGAATGATTCTTGTCGTTGGGATAATACCGGGTATTGCTATCCCCCCGAAAAGCAGGATTCCGCCCCTCCAGAATTTCCCCCTCGGGGGTCACCAGATAATGGTAAGCGACATCTCCCCAGCCCTTCCCCCGTTTCTTCTCGGCATTGCCAAGATGAAAGTATACGGCGCCGCCCGCCATCTTCCTTCCTTCTCCGGGTTTTGTGATCACCCGGTCACCTGTGTGGTGAAGCGTGATTTTTTCAATGGGGTAGTTGTCGCAGTTCTCCATATTGCCCAATATATCCGGATTCGGCGGTAACGGAGCCCATTCACCACGGGGCACGACTTTAATTCCCGGAAGAACGACCTCTTTGGGTCGGCAAACGATCTTTGGCTTTTCATGAGGGTCTTTGACAACTCCTGTAACCAGATCACGGCAACAACGAACCCCCGTTGAGTAATCAAAGTAAGAAGCTGGGTGACCTGAAATACTCGCATCACAACCCTCCCTTGTGGACCGGGAATAAAAACCGCCCGCAAATGTGCCGCCCGGGTCATCCACCCATTCATCCAAATTGCCCACCATGTCATAAGCCGCGTCATCACTCCACTTGCTGGCGCATTTTGTGCGCGTGCCGGTTTTTTCGAGGAGGGGGTTGCCCTGTCCATCTTTCACCATGTTCAGTCTTGGGTCATTCAGGGCGCTGCTGCCCTCGGTATGAAGCACCTGAATTGGGTGGGTATCTCTGAATACATTACACAAATTCCACTGATACTTATCGCCGTAGGGGAACTTAGTATCTTCCTCGCTGCGGCACGCCTTTTTCCACTCCGCCGGACTGCAGACCCGTTTGCCTGCCGCTTCGCAGGCTTCTTTGGCAATACGAAGATTGGTGTGTCCGTTCGGGACAGTGCCGCCCTTGGAAACGGCTTGTACCTTAAAAGGTGCACTCAGTTGCCAGAGATCAGGTTCAGGAATAGGCATGCTCAGTCCCTTTGGCGTGGAAAACTCGGCAAATTTGGTCTTCCACAAATTAAAAAGAGCCTTCGAATGATAGTAGCTGGGGTGATAAAAAGGAGAAATCCGCTGGCCATCCGAAAAAATCGATGCCTCGTAGCGGTCGACACAGAATTCATCGGCCACATTCACCATTTCAGGAGGACATTTAGCCGACAAGTCCTTTCGCTGGCTGGGACTTGGGTCACGGTCCCAGGCATTGGGAAGGGCTTTATTCTGAGAGATCGTACATGCCCATTTTCGGGGCGTTGCAACAGGATTGGCATCTTCTTTTTTAATCGGAGTCTTTTCGCTCACTGCCGGAGCCGCAGTGGTAATTTGCGCGGAATTTGTCTGGCTCGGCACTGGTTTAGCCTTTGAATGGTCGGAATTTTCAATCATACAACCATCACAGGCAGCCAAAAAAAGCACCATCGCAATCATGGCCCGCTTGTCCGAACCTCCTTCGAAAGCCGGTGAAACTTGTTCGCGAAGTTTCTCGATAATAGATAACGCGGATTAGGCTTCGGTCTTTTCTTCTTCTTTCTTGGCGGCAGGTTCTTTTTTGGCAGCCGGTTTAGCCGCCGATTTACTGAAGCGCTTCCTCAGATCATCCAAATCAGGTGACTCACCTTCTTTTGGCAGGACTTTCTTCACTTCTTCCACAATCTGCATGAAGACATTCGGATGATTCACAGCCAGTTCAGCCAGCATCTTGCGGTTGATACGGATACCGGCCAGCTCCAGGCCATAAATAAAACGGCTATAGCGGAGCTCGTGTTCACGGCAGGCCGCATTAATACGCAGTATCCATAACTGATGGAAACTTCTTTTTTTAAGACGCCTGTCACGGTAAGCGTTTTCCCCCGCCTTCATCGCGGCGTTCTTGGCAAGCTTGAAAACATTCTTGCGTTTACCGCGAAAACCTTTAGTAAGCTTTAAAAGTTTTTTATGTCTTGCGTGACCCGCGACACCTCGTTTAACTCTGGGCATGATTAATTACAAATTACGAATTACAAATTAACTTCCGGGCAGAAGTTTCTTAAGTGTTCTACTGTATGACGAAGAAGCAACAAGGGTACGGGCAGACAGCCTTTTCTGCTTTTTGGACTTTTGCTGAAGAAGGTGGTTGTGGGCGGCTTTTTCATGGGCGAAAGTGCCTCGGCCGGTCCTTTTGATGCGCTTTTTGGCGGCGCTGGAATTCCTCTGTTTTCCTGGTTTTGCTTTTCCTGGCATATTATTTGGTGGGATTAATAATCATAGTCATCTGATAGCCTTGTTTTCTTGGCTCCTGTTCAATCACGGCGACGTCTTCCAGAAGCTTAAAGAATTCATCCATCTTGGCGAAGCCAAGGTCACTGTGAGCCATCTCACGGCCTTTGAACAGAACCACAACTTTCACGATATTGCGATCTTCAAGAAACCTTCGGGCTTGTTTGGCTTTGATCTCAAGATCATGAATACCGGTACGGATGCTAAGGCGAATGGTCTTGGTTTCTGTCTGTTTTTGGGCCTTTTTCTGCTTCTTCTCCTTCTTTTTCTGACTGTATAGATATGTCCCAAAATCCATAATCTTACAGACCGGAGGACTGCTCATGGGGGATATTTCAACCAGATCCAGCCCCTTTGCCTGAGCACGTTTCAGAGCCTCTTCGGGAGTCATTTCTCCAATCATTTCGCCACCTTCCACAAGAAGCACCTTTGGAGCTCTTATGGCCTCATTAACACGTAAGCGCTTAGCTATATGGTTCTAGTTAGTTTGTAATCAGAATCTTAAAGACCTGCAAATACTAGAAAAGTTGTCTATAAAAGTCAAGTTTTTTCTCTTAAAAAAGTCCAAATCGGGTCGCATGTGGTTGTTTTTGATGAATTAGCTTCGTGTAAAGGTAGTTAGCGGTATGTGCGGACAATTTGGTCAATTTTGTCTTTAATTACCATTGTTGCAATACAGTCATCCTCATTATACTCAAGTATCCTATTGAGGATTTTCTCATCTTTTGTTGTTAAATAGTCGTTGTATCACTTAATAGAGAGGGCGCCGGACGGGGTTTCATCCCGCCATTTAAAACCTAAATAAGTCGCAATCGCTTTGACTCCATAGCTACTGAGTGGCCATTCTGTTTTACCTCTTACCACATCGTTATACAGATCAATCACATTGGGATTGTCAAAAAATGCTTCCAATTCTGTTTGGCTGATTACATCCGGATACAGTTCCCGAAGTTTCCTGTAAATGGTCTTTTCATGAGGTGAATAGTAATACACCGCGAACTCATTCTTTGGTAATGAATTAATATAGGCCCAGAACCCGGCCCAGGCTTCTTTTTCTGCTGTTTTAGTATGTTCTTTTGCCACAAATGGGATATATTCCTTTTTACCATCACTGCTTCGCTCATAAACACCATGCAGATACACGAATTCCTGTGTCGGGTCGTCTTCGATATCAAAAAAGAGTTCCTTTGATACCTTTGGAAAATAAATATCTTCTTTTAGTTCAGGAGTCTTGATAGTGGCGCGATGTTGAAACTGTGTAAGGGTTTTCTCAGCAATTCCTTTCAGAATTCCAAACTGCTTTTTATCTGCCATTGCCTTTGTAACATCAATATTCGCGAGCTCTTCGACCTTGGAAATTTCCAGGTCTTCAGTAAGAACATCTCTTTTGCTCATTCCAAGATTGAAAAGTATGCTCAGATCATGATTAGCTTCACACCATTTCTTACAGCTTGCGTACCAACGGCATAATCCGCAGATTGAGGAAAGGGCTGGCTTGTTCTGTCTGATATTCAGAATCAGGGCTTTTACCTCTTCCCTGGTAGTTTCGTAAAGTTCCCACGCTGAAGGACTTTTAGGACCAAATTTTTCAGTAAGGTCGTATTCATGCTCTTCGCTGTTTATATCCAGAATATAAGCCCTTCTTTCTGACTGATGACCCAATCTGATTAAAACATCGGTATACAGGCATAACTGAATCGCGTAATGCTTTTTCATGGTGCCTTCATCGCCTTCCTCATCAACACATTCACTACCCCGCCCGGATTTAATATCGACCGCGACATAACCAGTGGGTGTTTTGCGAAGCAGATCGGGAATACCCAAAAGCTCACCGGCTATAATTACCCCCTGATAAATCAGTTCAATTCCTTCGTTCATTGCCTTTTGGGTATTTTTGAATTTCTCTTCCCAGGTCTTACCCTCTATCAGCAAATACTCACCAATGTTGGCGATTATTTCTCTTTCATGGTTCAAACCTTTTTCCCACAATAACTCAATAAAAGGATTCGGGTCGTCATTCCGTTCGTCTAGCGGGCCATGTTTATCCCGCCAAATGCGGTGTTTGCATTGGAGGTAATCGTAGAGATTTGAGGCGGTTATATACATACTATTTCTTCTTTCCTTTGTTAAGAATCTTTTTGGTTGCTTTATCAAAATCAGATTCAATTTTTTGCGTCTTATTAAATTTTTCATATTCCTTCAAAGCTTTATCTTCAGCCCGTTCCATTGAAATCTGTCCTTTGCCACCTAATATACGGAATTCATTAAAGGAAAGGAACTTATTCACACTTTCGGCAAATTCAGTCATTGTGAAAGATTGTCGGCTTTCGATAAGATGTTCTATATAATCAAAAAATGCTGAAACAGTTCTTTCCAGTTTTTTTATTTCTTTTTCTGTCAGATAATTCTTTG
>JAHJFD010000051.1 GCA_018825145.1 Patescibacteria group bacterium | reverse complement strand
TATTTCATAATATCGGCCTTCAGCATACGCAGGGCGTCCAGTTCAGGCGCGCGCGCCTTCATGGCGGCCGTCATATCGGCCACAATCTGTTCTTTGAGAGTCATATTAAGTAGGGGATTAACGATAAATCTTGCACCTTAAATTAGCACCTGAACCGCGCAGTTTCATAGCTTTTTCCAGGCGGTCGAAGGCCGAAATATAGGCGGCCTGGCGCATGGTGCATTTGTATTCTTCCTGAAAATGATGAACGCGGGCAAAGGACTCCTGCATGATTCGTTTGAGCTTCATTTTGACCTCCTCCAGCGGCCAGTAATAAGCCTGCTGGTTTTGGAGCCATTCAAAATACGAAACCGTCACCCCGCCGGCGTTGGCCAGAATATCGGGAATGATCACCACACCATTTTTACTCAGATACTCATCCGCATCTCCACTGGTGGGGCCGTTGGCCAGTTCCAGCATGATTCTGGCTTTGATGTTTTTCATGTTTTCTTCCGTCACCTGATTTTCCATGGCGGCCAGCACCAGAATATCACAGGGGACTTCCAGGATTTCATGAGGCTTCACCGCTTTACCCTCACTTGATTCAATCACCGAACCCTTTTCCTTTTTCGTCTTCATAATGGCCTGAGGGTCCATGCCTTTTTCATTGTAAAGACCGCCTTTGGAATCACTGACGCCCACAATGGTGTAACCCAGATTGTGCAGAATGTCCGCGGCGTGCTGGCCGGCGTTGCCGAAGCCCTGCACCACCACCTTGTAATCCGTTTTCCGGTCTTTTTCGTCAAGCGTGTTCAGATATTCTTCCAGTACATACACGCCGCCCTGCGCCGTGGCCGTGTCGCGCCCCAGGGAACCACCCACCTCAATCGGTTTTCCTGTGACCACGCCGGGCTGGTATTTGTTCACGAGTCTCGAATACTCATCCATAAACCAGGCCATGATCTGGCCGTTGGTGTACATGTCTGGCGCGGGAATATCGTGCTCCGGCCCCACAATCTGATAGGTAGCCTGCACGTATTTTCGGGTCATCCGTTCCAGCTCGCCTTCGCTCATCTTTTTGGTGTCGCATTTTATACCGCCTTTACCGCCGCCGTAAGGAATACCGACTACCGCGCATTTAAAACTCATTTCAGTAGCAAGAGCCTTCACCTCGTCCAGATTCACTTCCGGGAAATAGCGGATACCTCCTTTAAAAGGCCCGCGCAGTTCACTGTGTTGCACACGGAAGCCTTCAAAGACTTTCAGCGTGCCGTCGTCCATACGCACAGGCAGTGAAACCATCAGAGTTTTCTGCGGATGCGAAAGAGCTTCCAGAACCTCGGAATCCAGGTGCATAATCCCGGCCGCCTTTTGCATATTGCCAAGGGTATTTTTGTAAAAGTCCATAATTTTGCAAATAAAAAATTATCGACTCCACTTTACTCTTGGAATGATTTTTTGAAAAGTCACTTAGGCAACCAGGCGCCTGGGGATCATCTCATTAATCCGCGTGGTCACTTCATAATTGATCGTCTGTGAATTCGCCGCCATCTCTTCGGCGGTGATTTCTTCTTTGCTTTGTTTGCCGATCAAGACCACCTCATCTTCCAGCTTCACATCGGGAATATGGGTGATGTCGACCATGATCATATTCATGCACACCCTGCCGATTACCGGGGCGCGTTTTCCGTGGATCAGCACATGACCCTTGTTGCTGAGCAGGCGCACATAACCGTCGTAATAACCCACAGGAAGCACGGCAATACGTCCCTTATGTGGCATTTCGTAAGTGCAGCCGTAGCCGATCAGAGCGCCGATTTCCACTTCCTTCACCTGAGCGACGACCGTCTTCCAGGTAAGAGCGGGAGTGAGGGTAATATTGATGCCCGCGTGCTCCGCCGCCCGCAGGGTGGTTTCACTGGGCCAGAGTCCATAAGCCCCGATGCCGATGCGGACAAAATTAAAATGGGCTTCAGGTAGCAATATGGCCGCGGCCGTGTTGGCACAGTGCCTGTAGTGGGGCGCATGGCCTCCTTCTTCCAGCTTTCGGTAAGCTTTCTTAAATTCCCTTAGCTGGTAAAGGGCATATTTGTGATTAATACGATCCTCCAGGTTGGCAAAGTGGGTGGAAAGGCCCGCCATCCTGAGATTTTTGTGTTTTCTGAATTCTTCCAGAATCTTAGGAAGTTCATCCAGCCGGACGCCCTGACGATGGTTGCCCGTTTCAATTTTCAGATGCAGGTTCACCGGCTTTTTCAGCTTACCCAGGGCGTGAATCGTTTCCAGGTTGTAGACGGTAAGGTCACATTTTAAATCGACCGCCTTTTTAAGATCGGAGACAGGAGTGTAGCCGATTAAAAGCAACGGTGCTTTGACTCCGGCTTTTCTGAGTTTTTCAGCTTCGAAAACGGCGTTGATGCATAAATAATCCGCGCCGGCCTTCAGAAGAACATTTGAAATTTCCACGAGTCCATGACCGTAAGCATTTCCCTTTACCGCGATGGCAAGTTTAACATCCTTTCCCACCAGCGCGCGGAAAGCTTTAACGTTAGAGGTCAAAGCCTCTCTGGAGATTTCAAGCCAGCTTAACTCCATGAGGACTTCTTTATTTGGCGGCGATCGCCGTGTCTCCTCTTACAAAAAGAGGCTGTTCAGCCTTGACCATAATGCGAATTTTAGGGTCATTCTGAAGAGCCTGAAGGGATTTTACCTGAGCAATCTGCATGTCCCAGACTTCGTTTTCGGTAATAAGCTGGGACCTTTTAAGTTCAAGGTTCTTAAGGGCGTAACCCTTGGTGGCGTTGCGATTGGCGTGAGCCAGATAAACAAGGCTGATGATCGCGACGAGTATAATTGTGAAGAAAGTCAGCGACGTCATGCCAAACTCAATTTTTTGGGACAGGGTCCTTTTTCGCACGTGTTCGGAGAATTTACTTTCAATAAATAATGCTGAAGACATGTATTTATGTGTTTGTGTTGGGGAGTTGAGGTTGATCATAGACGCTCCGCACCCCTCAGTTTCGCGCTACGCGAACGGGGGTTCTGAGAGACCTCAATACCAGAAGGTATTATAGGCTTTCTCGTTAAGATATAAAGCTTTTTTTCAAATTGACATTGACACATCGGCAGTTCCTTGGGGCAAATACAGTTTCGGGTCTGGTCCCTAAAAAAGTTCTTAACAATGCGATCTTCGAGCGAGTGATAAGAGATGACCACCAGCCGCCCTCCTTTTTTGAGTAACTTTAGGGCTTGTTCAAGCGTTTTTTCGAGTACTTCAAGCTCGCGGTTAACATAAATTCTGAGGGCCTGAAAGGTCAGCGTGGCCGGATGAATCCCACCACGGCGGGCAGGCTTCTGTTTGGTCTTGATTGTGCTTCCGATGACGCGAACGAGCTGAAGAGTTGAAGTGATGCGTTTGTTTTTTCGGGCGTGGACAATCCGTTTGGCGATCACACGGCTTCTCCGTTCCTCGCCGTAGTAAAAAAGAATGTCAGCCAGATCTTTTTCGGAGTAGGAATTCACAACTATTTCGGCCGTAAGCTTCTGACGCAGGTCGTAACGCATGTCCAGCGGACCTTCTTTCATAAACGAGAAGCCACGCTCCGGATCCTCGATATGCGGAGAAGAAAGACCAAGATCAAATAAGATAGCATCTGGCTGAAAACGGTACTTGGACACAAATTCAGCCAGATGCTCGAAGTTCGAGTGGACAAAGGTGATCTGTTTTTCATATTTCTTCAGCCTCTTTTTGGCCTCTTTCAGATTCCGCTCATCCTGATCAAAGGCCATCAGCTTTCCTCGGGGGCCGATCCGTTTCAGAATTTCAAGACTATGTCCGCCAAGCCCAAGTGTCGCGTCGATCACATGTTTATTTGCCTTAAGGTTTAAAAGATCAAGCGTTTCGGATAGCAGTACGGGAGTGTGGGAAAGTTCAGTCATAGGTCGGGAGCAAAAAAACACAAAAAGCGCCTAAGAGAGCGCTAAATAACTATTTTGTGAGCCAAAATTGTATACAAACAAAGTATTTTTTTGTGTTTTCATTCGCTCGTTTTTGTTTTACATCCTCAATTTAGAGTGTACAAAAAATTTGGTCAATAACAAATTTTGTGTTCAGCCTTTTTTAATGTTAAAAGGAGTTGACAAATAAAAAATAATATGTTGGAATAGAACAACGAAATGATCATACAAAACACAGGAAATCGCTGAGGACATCAGTGTCCCGAGAACTTCCTTGATTGGAGGTTCAGGACCTGGAAACTGATTCCCCTCAGCGCTTTGACGCGAGTGGATGTAGTAGGAGAACGACAGCATGAACAGAATCATCTTCGTGGGCTACAAGGAGAACGACGTGAACAACAGCAGAATAAAAATCGGCCGAATCCTCACCGCTACCCTCATGGTCGCATGCCTCGTCATCATCAGCATCGCTACCTCCGGCTGCGTCATGCAGGTCGACGAGACCGAGGACTTCGACGCGATCGAGCTGGAGCTCGCCGAGGCCACCGAGACCGACGTGAAGTTCGCCCAAGAACCCCTGGCTTGCGTTCGCGACATCAACGACAACTGCATGCAGTTGGTCGATGAGCCCGGGCAGATCACGATGCACGAGAGCATCATCGAGGTCGACCCGACCAAGCTCCCCCCCGCCCGCACCCTCCAGGTGGGCGTGGATCACTCCGCTGCCACCATCAAGGTGTACGACACCGACATGTACATCGTTGCGGAGATGAAGGCGGCAGACTGCCCCGTTCCCCATACACTCGTTATACAAATTGATGTCTTTTAGACATGTATTTGTATAGATTCTTTTACAAACTTGCTTTATGTAAGTCATTTCTATCTTTCTTGTGATTAAAATTAATGTCTCAGTGACAGCAATTTGTATAATGGGCAAAAGATGAATACCGCCAGACCGGACTTCAAAAAAGTTGACGGCGTGCTTTTTATTTGATAAACTATTGATAGTTAATTAATAAACAATTGCTATCATGTCTTTACACTTATTAACAGCCCAAAAAATCATTTCCACACGCAATTTTCAGTCCCAATTTGCCAAAATGCTGAAGAACGCGGAGAAGCATGGTTTTTATTACAATATCGTCCGCAACGGCGAAAGCATCGGCGTCTTTTTGCCAATTCATTTCTGGGAATCACTGCTGGAAGACATGGAAGCCCTTTCTTCCACGCGCTACCTGGCAGGCATTGCCAAAGCACGCAAAGAAATAGCCAGAGGGGAAGTAATAAGTTTTGAAGAAGCATTTAAGGAATAATGAAAATCCAATTTACCCGAAAGGCTGAAAAGGAACTCAGGCAGTTGGATGCGGCTACGAGAAAAAGACTGCAGAAAAAACTGGCCTGGTATCTGACCCACGAAGATCCATTAGTTTTTACTGATACGCTTACGGATTTTGAATTAGGTGAGTATCGATTTCGTATAGGAGAATATCGGGTTGTATTTGAAGTGAATGAGGATCTCATGAGTGTTACGGCCATCGGCCATCGGAGGGATATTTACCGCTAGTTGTTCAAGAATCCTTGGAACTCCCTTGTAAGCAAGAGCTTTTTTCGGTAAAATTCGCTAGCGTAATCCAAAGAAAAAATGCATAAACTCACAACCCTGCCTAATGGCCTCAAAATCATTCTGACTCCCATCCAAGGCACCAAGTCTGTCACGGTCCTCTGCCTGGTGGGGGCCGGTTCACGCTACGAAACCCGCGACATCAACGGCATTTCACATTACCTGGAGCACATGTTCTTTAAGGGGGCTCAGCGCTATAAAAATGCCGCTGAAGTCTCAACAGCCATAGACAGCGTTGGAGGGGATTTTAATGCCTTCACGGGCAAAGAATATGCCGGTTATTACGTAAAACTCGCTTCCCATCAAAAAGAAGTGGCCTTCGATGTGATCGGCGACATGATGACGGGCGCCACTTTCCTGCCTGAAGAAATCGAAAAAGAAAGGAACGTGATTATGGAGGAGTACAACATGTATCAGGACACTCCAATGTATCAGGTCGGCTGGGATTTTGAGCGCCTGCTTTTTGGCGACCAGCCCATGGGCTGGGATCAGATCGGCACCAAACAAACCATCCAGTCTTTCCAGCGCGATCAGTTTGTAAAGTATAAGGAATCACTCTACACGCCCGACAATACTGTAATCAGTATATCCGGAAGCTACGACGAAAACGAGGTCATGCAACTGATCGGCAAGTACTTCACCATGGCTGATAGTAAGCGCGCTTTCGACTTCAAACCTTACGTTGAAATGCTTACGGAAAAGAAACTGATCATGCAGCACAAAAAGACGGAGCAGGGGCACATCATCATCGGCTTTCCCGGTCTACCCGCCCGCCACAAGGATGAATACGCGGAAAAAGTGCTCAGTGTGATTTTAGGGGGCAATATGAGTTCCCGTATGTTTATGCACGTGCGCGAGCAAAAAGGCCTTTGCTATTACGTCCGCACCGGCACCGATGATTACTCCGATACCGGCGCCATCACCACTTCCGCAGGCGCGGACCTAAAAAGGGTGGATATGGCCATCGAGGCTATTCTGCATGAATACCGGCTGATCACCAAAGAGGTGGTGAGCGAAGCCGAACTGAAAAAAGGAAAAGAATTTATGAAGGGTAAAATCATCCTTCGGCTGGAAGACTCCGAAGAATACGCTCATATGATGGGTAAGCAGGCCCTGATTTACCCCACCGTGCGAAGCGTCGATGAAATCCTGAAAAAGATCGACGCGGTCAGCGTGGATGACATCAAACGGGTCGCCCAGGAGCTTTTCGCGGAAGACAAAATGAAGATGGCTATGATCGGCCCCTTCGATGATGAAAAACATTTCGACAGTCTGTTACAATACAAATAATTCGTAATTAATAATTAATAATTCGTAATTAATATGATGGAACGCACTCTTGTACTTATCAAACCCGACGGCCTTCAGCGCGGTCTGGTGGGGGAAGTGACCCGCCGCCTGGAACAAAAAGGCCTTAAGCTGGTCGGCAACAAAATGATGCGGCTTTCAGATACACTTCTGAAAGAACACTACGCCCATATTGCCGATAAACCATTCTTCCCCGGCGTGAAGACATTCATGATGTCAGCTCCTGTCATTGCCCAGTGCTGGGAGGGGGTGGAAGCCGTTGAAACCGTCCGGACAATAGCCGGCGTGACCAACGCCCGAAAAGCCGGTGCCGGCACCATTCGTGGTGACCTGGCCATGAGCCTTCAGTCCAATGTGGTGCACGCCTCCGACAGCCTGGAAACCGCCCGCGTCGAAGTGCCCCGCTTCTTTAAAAAAGACGAGCTCTTTGAGTGGGATATGACGCGAATTGAGCACCTGTATGCCGAAGGCGAGGCATAAAAACCTATTCCGTATAGGTTATAATGAAATGGATAATACCAAAGCTGTCCTGCTTTATGCCGATTCCGATTTTTTTCCAGCGGCTGTCCTGCATGCCGGTATTTTCGGTAATGGCCATTTTAGCGTTTTCAAAACTGCTGTCGCCCCTATAATAAGCCCCCAATGTTTCGGAAACTCCGCCGTCCCGCAGTGAATCCGTAAAAGTGCCGTCGGGGGCGGTCAGCGGATTACAGGAGGCGGTGTTAATGTCGCACCACTTTTCCGAAACCCATTTATCGGCCCAGGACTGGGCGAGCGAGTTCAGGCCATTTTGCAGGCTGACAGTCGCGCTTCTTTCCGCGTTCAGCGCCGATACGACTTCGGTACGCAGATCAGCCACATCCGAAAAATCAATCGGGTCATCCGAAAAAATCTGCACAAAAATAATTCCGTTGCCGCCGTCCTGCGTAAAGCCGAAGCCGACCCGTTGCCATTCCTCATTCAGAATGTTGCTTCTATGAGAAGCACTACGCATCAGGCCGTATTCCGCCAGCGAAACCGAAACGTCGCGGGCAATGTTCTCAGAAACATACTGGGCGATGGCGTAATTCTTCCGAAGGTCATTGGAGGTAAGACCTTCCGGATTCCAGTGTCCGAAATAATTCCGCTCTGCCATATCGTTGCTCTTGGCCTGGGCAAGCTGGGTCAGACCGGAATTAAGGCTTAGGGAAGCCAGCCCCTGAGCGGCCCTATCCGCGTTCACCAGCTGGAGCATCTCACTTTTAAGGGCGCCAAGATCGGAACTCAGACCGACAGGCTGAAGATCAGCAAGGTCCGCCGGATTGGGAATAAGGGGGTAAGTGTTTTCCGTGTAAACGGGAATATTAACGGCCGCGATGCCCTGTTCGTCGTTGATTTCAAAGAAATGCAGGCTACCGCTTTTTGGAGTGTAGCTCAGGCGTACATCGCTGGCGGAGGCGGGAAAAATATCAGTCCCCAGCGTTCCTTTCAAAGCTGTATGAGTAGGACTGCTCAGAGTCAGATCTTCCGTCTGACCATTCGGGAGGATTACCCAGCCGGCGGCATTAAGATTTACTTTCGGATCCACCTTGAAAGTCAGTGGACTGCCGGACTTCAGCGTGGAGGGAAGGCTGAGAACGTTCACCTTGTCATCTTCCACAATATATTGGTGGTGCGTTTCGGCCTTGAAAACTGCACTGAGCGTAGGGCTCCAGGTAACTGCCCCGGGTTCCGAAAAAGAAGCCCCGCCCAGACTGGCACTCCGGATCTGTACCTGCGTGTCTCCGGCTGACCAGCCTTCAAAATCCGGATAGTGAGGGGTGAGCTGCACTTTTCCGCGCACAAAATAGTCTTTCCGCTTCGTTCCCTGAATAAAACTGACCTTGCTGACATCGTGGCCGGGATCCTGCGTCCACTGAATTACCAGATCGCCCTGGCTGATGCTCAGTTTAAGGTCCGTTGGCACTGGCAGACCGGAATCTTCAGACTGCGTAAGGCAGCTGCCGGGCAGTACCGTAACGCTTTCCACCACACTTGACCCGGAATCACCCGGAATCACACCCAGACTGTAACTGCCCGTGTCCGGAAAAAAAACCGGAATACTGAAAGTGCCGTCATTGTTTTTTGTGGAGGTAAAGGGAAACTGGGTTTTGGCATCGGGAGCCAGAAAGGCGCTGACCTCCTTTTTCGCGCTGGCGGAACTTCCTTCCAGAAAAAATACCTCATCTGCAAGGAAGGTATTAGGCAGTGAGGCATTCAGGGTTATATTTTCGAAGGTGCTTTCGGAATAATATTTGAACGTTGGCTTGTCCGGGCAGGCAGCCGGCACTTCCGAAGCGGAACTTCCGCCAGGCGGTCCGCTGACGGGTGTGATGGAAACCGAGGCGATGCCCTGCGATAGGGGAGCAATCGCTTCAAAAGCGGCCTTGCTGAGATCAACAATACGATTTTCATCGCCGTAAGGCCCGCGGTCGTTCACGCGCACATAGGTTTCTTTGCCGTTATTCAGATTTCTTACTTTGAGCCAGGTGCCAAAAGGCAGAGTGCGGTGGGCGGCGGTAAAAAGGGACGCATCAAAGACCTCGCCGCTGGCCGTGCCTTTGCCATGAAAGGTGGCGCCATAATAGCTGGCTTTGCCTTCCTGATAACCCTCCGGCTTCATTGCCAGCTGGTACATCAGCTGGGCCATTAGTCCGCGTGTGACCGGTGTGGCCGGCTTAACATCTTCATCGGCTGTCTGCGGGAGCAGTGAAATGGAAAAGGAGTAACTAAAATAAGGTGCGAACCATGCGTCTGCCGGCACGTCTGCGTAAGGATTCTCATCCGGCGCCGTAGTTTCGACGCGGTTTGTTTTCAGCAGTATCTTTAAAATCTCCGCCAGATTGATGGTATCGCCGGGCCGGAACATGCCGGTGCCGGAATCTCCGCTGACGATGCCCAGGTTCCTGCCTTTAGCCGCGTATTTGGCATACCAGGTGCCGTAAAGCACATCCGGAAAAATATCCTGATCCTGTATTTCGGGAACCAGCACGCTGGAGCCCAGCAGAATAATCTTGAGCGCCTCGGCCCGGTTTACTTGCTGGTCCGGCCGATAACTGCCATCCGCGTATCCTTCCACAATGCCATTCTCCTGTAAATACTCAATAGCTTCGTAATATTCATGACTGCTGGTGACGTCCGAAAAGACGGCGTGCGCGGCCTGACTGAACACGAGAAAAGCGGCAACAAAAAAAGAAAGAGCGGTGATTTTTTTCATGGTTCATTTTAAATCGGAAACATTATACCAAAAAATTCACAAAAAAACCTCTTTGGTGTACATTGTGATGGATGATCCACAATACTTATATCACCGCTGTTTTTATCACCTCTGCCTTGGGCTGGGCGTCCTGGTTTGTGGTGGTTTACAAACTGAGTCCGTTTTCTCAGCCAACTCTTGGTCTGTCTCTTTTTTATTCAAGTTTATTTATTGCTTTAGCCGGCACCTTCGCGCTGCTTTTTTACTTTCTGCGCGTTTGGACCAACAAAAAAGAAATCTACAATGTTCACCTGAACACGTCTCTGCGTCAGGGGACTCTGCTGTCGATCATGGTCATCATTGGGCTGGCCTTTCAGCGCCTGAGAGTACTCACCTGGTGGGACGGTATTTTACTGCTGGCCATCGTACTTCTGATTGAATTTTATTTTAGCAGCCAGGATTAAATTTCAGTTTTGATCCAAGTCATAAACCGGCGCGATCTCTTTGATGAAAGTCTGGCACAGGGCGTAAGTGTAAGCCCCCTGATAGGGGATCAGAAGCACGTCACCTTCTTTTGGCTTACCCGCTGTGTACAGGTAATAGCCCCAAAGGTCTTCCGGTGTGCAGAGCGACCCATAGGTAACGAAAGGGATTTCACGCGTGACGCTGAACTGAGAAAGATTAAAAATAGGAGCGTAATAATAGAACTGAAAAAGTTCCCAGCCGACCAGATTTGTGCCACCGTCCGTAATCCCGATCCGCCCTTCCTTAATGTCCATCAGCCGGAGCAGAAAGTGCATTGAGCTGTGTGAAATAAAACGTCCGGGCTCCGCATAAAATTCCGCGTTGGGTATAAGCGGCCGGATTTTGGTTTTCAGGGTGGAAGAAATTTGCGCCGCGAACACTTCAATGGGATCCGTGCAAATGGGGACGATTCTGGATTCGAATTTGTCCTCAAAAACCCTGTCCAGAGTTTCGGGCGGAAGATTCGTGGTCTGATCAGGGTTCCATGAGTACCTGGCCATAAAATGCTCAGGATAGTAGCCGCCACCGATATCCAGATATTCAAATTTATCGCGTTCTTCTTTTGTGAAATTCGAGAACAGATAATGCGCCAGCTCCGACAAGGTTCTTACATACTTTTCGGGACTGTGGTTAAAGCTGATATGAAAATGTATGCCGCAGAAGTTCAGAGAAGGGTACTTTTGGGCTTTGCGGAAAAAATCCGCCAGCTTTTCAATCGGAATCCCGAATTTGGTCCAGCCCGCCTGCATGGCGGTCACAATCCGCACCCCGCAGCGCGCCACAATCTTCCGCTTCGCGGCCATTTTAGCCAGCAGTTCCAGCTCCCGTTCGCTTTCCAGATTGACCGTGATTTTTTTGTAATTATCGAGAATCAGCTCAAAATCTTTTTCGGTTTTGGCGGGTCCGGTATAAATGATCTTTTTGGCCCCCGCCTTCAGGGCCAGCCTGAGTTCACGGTCGCTGGAAACATCCAGATTCCCACCTTCTTCGACAAGCGTTTTGAGCAGCCCCGGATAAAAATTGCTTTTGACCGCGTAAAAAACCTGAATATCCGTGCCCGCCTTTTTAAAAGCGGAAGTAAACGCACGATAATTATTCTGCACCTCGGCTTTGTCATACAGGTATAAAGGCGTGCCGGTTTTTTCGGCAATATTCAGAAACTCTTTTTTGCGCTTTTCAATGGTCAGCGCCCGTTCTTTGAAGTGGGGGATTGGATTCATTTTTTGATGACAATGTCTTCTAAATGATGCAGCAGCTTTTGGGCTTCCTTGATAAAAGTATACTCCATTCCATGGATTTTCAGGAGCGGGAAATGGGTGAAAACAAAGCCCGTAAAGATGTGCGGGTTAAGTAAAGCTCCCTCCGGACGGACAAAATGGACAAAAACATTGCCGGATTCGTTAAAATCATCGGCTTTTGCGGAATGGTAATGTAACTGTCCGTTCTGATACCGATAAACTCCATAGCACAGATGATTTAAAGGGAGCCCGATGGGAAGCAGGTCGGAAAGAAAACTGAGATCCAGCGTAAAACCTTCGTAATCCGAATTGGGGATGAATGGCTTATCGGCGCTTAGCTCGTCACCGGTCAGAATCCGCACATACTCATCCGTGAAGCTAAGTCCGTGAAGCAGTTCCGGGCGGTTCGCCAGATGGGGGCTGGAGCCGCCGGTCCGCGGGTTACATTCGATAAAAAAAATGTCATTGTCACGCACCATTACGTCAAAAGCCGCGATGCCACGGTAGCCGTCTTTCTGCATCGCTTTTCCGGCTTTATAAAGCGCTGTATTCAGTTTTCTGATGGTTTTCGGTTTAATGGAAGAAGTTTTGATCCACTGAATTCCGTAATAAGTGCTTTTTCCGCCGGCCTGCGTAAAATAAGCCTGCATGCGAAGGGCTGAAAAAGCCATTTTTTTTGGGCCTATAAGAATGCTCACGCCAAGCGGGTGGGCGTCTGAAATGAACTCACGGCACAAAAGCGGAAAATCCACCCTCTTCTCAACTGAAGTCAGGCGAAGCAGTTCCTCCCAGTCGCGCACCACAAACGTCCCTATAGACCCGGCGCTCACCGGGGTCTGCAAAACAACCGGAAAAGAATTCACACGATAAGCGTCGTAGACGGACCTTAATATACGGCCGGGCGGAACCGGCAATTTAAGCCGGCGGAGAAAGCGGTCGAAGAAGATCTTATTTTCATATTTCTTCTGGAACCGGTAGGGGGTACAGATGACCTGAATCTTATTCCTTTTGGCCCAGCGTTCCAGAAAGGGCGTGCTGTATGTGTCGGGACAGATCGCCTGGATGCCGTGCCGGCGGATCAGTTTTCCGAGACTGGTCTGCTGTAATATGTCTTTTTCGCCCGCCCGATGAACAAATTCTTCCAGCTCTTCCGGTGTCTTCCGGGTTAGTATTGTTGGAGTGATAATCCTTTTAGCGGGATAACTGGCTTTGGTTACGGCTTCCGCGGGACTGCCTGACAGATTTATGACGTGGTATTTATGACGCGACGGTGATAAAAGAAATTCCAGCAGTTCAAAAGAGGCCGCTTTCATGGTCATTGGATGTTAATGGAAATCTGGCTCAGGGCTGATTTCAGGTTTTTCTGGGCTTCCGCCGGGGTGCCGCCTTTAGCGCAGACATACCCCAGAAAAATAAAACTTGTCGGCGGCACTTCCACCTGATCGCCAGCCGCGCATTCGATACTGATTTCAGTAATGTCGGGATTCTCTCTGACTGCCTGAGGCACTCTGATTTTTCCGACAGTCCCACGCCGGTCAGGCAACAAATATTCCATGGCCGTATGACATTTGAGTTGAATATCATAGTTTCTCTTTTCCCCCAAAGCGATCATAATGGCCTCGTACATCAAATTGTAGCCGGTCGTCTGAAAGATGGAATCATGAATGTTGTCTCCGCCGATCCGGCATCCGATTTCAACTATTTTGGGACCTTCACTTGTAAAAATGATCTCGGTATGGGCCGGGGAATTCTGGATATTCATGGCTGAAACAGTCTTGCTGACTAAATTCGCGATTTCTTTTTGTTTTTTCGCCGGGCATACATAGGGCATTTTTTCGGCCAGCTGAACAAAATAAGGCGGACGCATCCTGATCTGGTCTGCCACGCCCATAATCGTCGTCCGTCCGTCCTGGGTCAGGGAGTCCGCGCTGATTTCAGGCCCTTCCATAAATTCCTCAACCAGATAATCGGTCACCATGTCCACGTGGTCATGGATGCCGATCAAATCCATTTCTTCGCGGGAAAAGGCGAAAACGTCATGCGCGACCGCCAGCTTTTTCAGATAATCAATAGATTTCTCATAGTTATTCCGGAGAACCTCCAAATCCTCTTTATGACGGACCATAAACGTGCCGTAACTGGCGTTCCCGCCGACCGGCTTGGCCACACAGGGAATACCGATCTCATCGATCGCGCTTTTCAGTTCATCGAAGTTTCTGCAAAGCCTGAATTTGGGGATGGATACGCCGGCTTTTTCCAATTCACGACGCATATGATATTTGCTACGGCAGTTGAAGGCGACTTTGGGGTCGTTGCCTATGCATCCGTATTGTTTGGCGAGTAGCGCTGTCAGGGGGGTCAGCCACTCAGAAGTCTTAATGGTGACGGCGTCAAATGTATCCGGTTGGTTCTTCATATAATCCAGCACTTCCTTGGTTTTTCGCAGGTCATAGGTGAAATGCTTTGCAAAAATGCCGGGTTTTGGCTCAAAAGAGCCATCACTCAAAAGATACAGCCGGTGTCCCAGCGAACGGGCATCAACGAATGCCTGATAAACCTGATCCGTGTAGTCAGAGCCGGTGACGATAAGAATTTTTTTAGAAGGCGTTTTAATCATGAGTGAGTGTGATTTTGATTTGATTAACAGCCCTTTTTAATTTCCGTTCGGCCGCCTCAATACTGCTTCCCCTGGTTGCAACGTAACCAAGAAAGTCGAAACAGGCAGGGGGCGGAGAAACGCTGTCTCCCGGTTTCACATACAGAAATACCTCAGTAACATCAGGATCATTTTTTAAATCGGGATGAATATAAATTTCCTGAACAACTCCCGCTTTTGTTGGCAGTAAGTACTCCATGGCCGTATGACATAGCGTTTTAACCGAATATTTTCTTTTTACTCCAAGGGCGATCATCACGGACTCATACATCATGCTGTATCCCGTGACTTCCAGGATGGTGTCATGCAGGTCATCACCGCCGAACCGGCAACCGATCTCAACAATTTTCGGCCCGTCTTTTGTGAAAATAATTTCAGTATGAGTGGCAGAATTCCTGATGCCCATTGCTTTGATAGTATTAGACACAAGCGTCTTAATTTCTTTCATCTGTTCGGAAGGACAGTTAAAAGGCAATTTGGCACCCAGCTGAATAAAATAAGGCGGCTCCATCCTGATCTGCTCTTCAATTCCCATAATGGTCACCTTCCCATCCTGGACGAGGGCGTCGATACTGATTTCAGGCCCCATCATATATTCCTCCACAAGATAATCCGTGGCCATGTTGACAGGGTCATCAACCCCGATCATTTTCAATTCCTCTTCCGTGAAATTAAAAATATCGCCTTCGTTCATCCTTTGTTTCAGAAAGTTGATAGAGGCTTCGTAATTGGATTTGAGATGAGCCATGTCCAACTCACTCATCAGTGCGAAAACGCCGTAACTGCCGTTGGCTCCGATAGGCTTTGCGACGCACGGAAAACCAATTTCACGGACAGCTTTCCGCAGTTCACCAAAATTTCTGCAAAGCCGGAATTTGGGCCCGGGGATTCCCGCTGTCTGCAGTTTCTTGCGCATATGATATTTACTGCGGCAGTTAAAGGCAACAATAGGATCATTGCCAATGCAACCGTATTCCCTGGCGATCAGCGCGACCAAAGGTGTCAGCCAGTCAGAAAACTGAAGAGTTACCGCGTCAAAATGGATCGGTTGTGTCTTCAGCATTTCCAGGGTGTCTTTGGTTTTGCTCAGGTCACAGGTAAAAACAGTTTCAAACAGGCCCTGCATTGGTTCGAAATTCCCGTCGGAGAGCAGATGGAGCGAGTGCCCCATCTCTTTAACACGCAAAAGAGCCTCATAAATTTTGTGGTCAAGCGGCACGCCGGTAACAATCAGAACATGGCTCATCAGCAGCTCTGTAAGTGATAAAAAAGAGGCTTATCTTTATATCGATTTACCCCCAGTGCAATGATCTCTTCAATCAGGGCGTCATAAGAATAACCGGCCAATTTGGCTGCCATTGGCAGGAAAGCATCCGGTTCGAGAGGAGGATTAGGATTCAGTTCCAGGACATAAGGGTTGCCGTTTTTATCAACGCGGATTTCTACTTTGCCGTAATCAAAACAGCTGACAATATTATAAACATCCAAAGCGATTTCACTAAGCAGATTATCCAGTTTTTTCGAAATTTTAGCCGGCTTTTCAACTTTGATGTAGCTGGCAACATTTTCGTCTTTGCCGCCCTTAATGTTGGATGAGTAAATATGCCAGTAGCCCTTTGGCATTTTGTCGAAAACCGATCGGATGAGTGGCAAAACCTCAACAGCGTCATCATTCCCAAGCATGCAGACGTCATATTCGTCGCCTTCAATATATTCCTCAATCAGGGCAGGGCGTTTGTAGACCTCGATCACTTCATGAAGTTGTCTTTTTAGATCCTTAGGGGTTGTAACAACGGATTCATTGGTGATGCCAAACGAATTATCTGAATTTGACGGCTTAACGATGAGCGGGTATTTCAGATCTGACGTCAGTTTGTCATCCATCGAATAGGCGTAATCCCATTTAGGGGTTGGAATACCATGGAAAGTCAGCAGTTTCTTGACCCGGATCTTGTCAATGCACAGGGAAAGTGTGTAAGGATTGGAACCGGAATATGGGAATTCAAGAACGTCAAAGAAAGCGGCTGCGTGTGGCTCCAGAAGCGGAGTCTCATGAATTTTTTCCACCAGATTGATGACAAAATCAAAGTCCTTCTGCTGAAGTTCAAATAGTGCTTTCTGTAAATTGTTCAGATCAAATCGCGAAACTTTATAACCCTGTTTTTCCAGTTTTTTCTGAATCAGTACGGAAGGTCCGGAGACACGGTCGTCAAACTCGTGGTACTGGTCGCATGCGATACCTATGCTTAAGCCACGCTGGTTCCTGTAAGAAATATTTTTGAGTTTTTCAATGCGCGCTTTACTGAGTAGTATTTTTTTGTTGGTGGAAGCTACTGAAAACTGGTTCTTACGCTCAATTTTCCCGATGGAAGATGTTGGGTGGAACCGGGAAATTTCAAAATGCGTGTGACGAAGAACTTCGTCCATGTTATCGCGGGCGTCAGCCTGGGTCTCACCGGAAACTGTGATCCAGCCCATGTATTCAAATCCCTCCGGAGGCACAAGAACGGCATCACCGATTTGCTTGTCGATGTGCATTTCTTCGATAATCTTTTTGTATTTGGGCTTTTTAAGCCTGTCATCCAGATAAAGTTTGCTAAGGATTCCAGAATGAGACGGCAAAAAATACTGACCCGCAATAAACTTTCTTGGAAGTTCAGGCCGTTTGATTTTGGGGAGATAAATACCGAACGAAATTTTGACGGCATTTTCAATCAGGTCCACGCCCCAGGCGCCTTTGACAAAGGAATACACTTCGTCACCGCCCATTCTCAGATTAACTTCGATGGGTACAGGGCCGTTCCTGGTGGATTTGGCTTCAAAATGAATGACGCCATTCTGAATTTTGAGCTTTTCCAGTGTTTCCTCGGCCAGCTCATACAGCGCGTCCTGACGGTTATCGGGCAGACTGGAAGGAATGGCCTCGCCTGTTTCCACAAAAAATGGTTCTTCTGTCTGGAAATTATCGGTGATTGAGTAATACTTTATCTTGCCATTTTGCATCAGAATATCGATATCCACCTCATCGCCGTCGATGTATTCCTCAACAAAAATATCAAAACCGTCATGCAGGGACGATTCCGTCTGCAGAGAAAGATTCTGCTTGATGTAGTCATACACCCGTTCCAGGTCTTCCTCTTCCACTTTCACCACATAAGCGCTGCTGGAGCCGTAAACCGGCTTCATGACGAGGGGGAAAGTAAATTCTTCGCGTATACGCTTTAAATCGCGTTTACTGCGGATCATCGAATGCCTGGGGGCCCGGATTCCGTTAGTCTGACAGAATTTTCGGAACTCAAACTTATTCCGCACTTTCTTGACGATCTCATAGGGCGTGCCGATCCAGTTGAATTTGCTGGTGATGCGCGAATTTAAAAGGACGTCATCTTCCCAGAAAGTCAGTGCTCCGTCGATTTTAATATGCGGATGCTCCCGCAGAAAATTGGCGACCGCCGTCAGGGATTCCTGATGGTCATCGGTGTTGGCCAGAATCCAGTGGTCCACATAAGGCTGGGCCCAGTTCTTTTCTTTATTGAGAACTACGATCTGAAGGCCCATTTTGTTCAATCTCTGGAGGATGAATCGTTTTTTGGTACTGCCTGTATTAACAAGTAAAAGGGTTTTTTCCGAATAATTTATGTGGTCGTCCAATGGTGTGTGAATTTATGAAAATATGAAAACATTATCCATGCTTTTTGATTATTAATCATTTATATAAAAAATCAACTGAACTTTAAACGTTGAAATTTTTAGTCAGATAATCCTGAAGCGATTCAATTTTCACCCGTTCCTGCTTCATCGTGTCCCGGTCGCGCACTGTCACAGCCTTGTCTTCCAGGCTGTCGAAGTCAAACGTCACGCAGTAAGGCGTTCCGATTTCGTCCTGACGGCGATAGCGTTTGCCGATAGAACCGGTTACGTCAAAATCCGTGGCAAAATGCGGGGCAAGCTTTTTCCACACTTGCTTCGCGTCAGCGTTAAGCTTTGTCATAAGCGGCAGGACGGCCGCCTTAAAAGGCGCCACGTTTTTATTTAATCTTAAAACCACGCGTGTTTCGCCTTCGACTTCTTCTTCGTCGTAAGCCGAAAGCAGCACCATTAAAACCGACCGCGTCAGTCCGAAAGTCGGTTCAATGACGTGGGGAATAAATTTCTCGTTCGTTTCGGGATCAAAGTATTCCAGCTTCTCTCCGCTCTTTTCCTGATGGTTTTTGAGGTCGAAATTGGTGCGGTAGGCGCAGCCGTAAAGTTCCTTCCAGCCGAACGGCGTGTTAAATTCTATGTCAGCGGTGCGTTTGGAGTAATGGGACAATTCTTTTTTATCGTGCTCGCGGACGCGGGTTTTTTTGCTGTCGATACCCACTACGTCCAGCCACTTGTGCATTTCGGACATCCAGTAATCGAACCATTTTTCCCATTCTTCCTCTTTGATGAACCACTCGAGCTCCATCAGGTCGAATTCAATCGTGCGGAAAATAAAGTTGCCGGGCGTGATCTCGTTGCGGAAGCATTTACCCGCCTGCGCGATGCCGAAAGGAAGTTTTTTGCGGGAAGATTCCAGAATGGATTTGAAATTCACAAACATACTTTGCGCCAGCTCGCCGCGCAGGTAAACCGGCGAGGAGTCTTTGGCCACCGGGCCGATTAAAGTCTGGAACAAAAGATTGAAGACGCGGGCTTTCGTAAAATCATGCGCGCCGCAGTCCGGGCACTTGATTTTATTGTTTTCGATCAGTTTGTCCAGGTCAGCCGGTTCCAGACCCTCTACCTTTATGTCGTCGAGAGCGTCTTCAATCAGGTGGTCGGCGCGGTGGCGGGCTTTGCACTTTTTGCAGTCCACCAGCGCGTCGTTGAAACTGGCCACATGGCCGCTGACTTCCCAGACTTTGGGATTCATTAAAACGGCGGCATCCAGACCCACCATATCCAGACGGTCCGTCACAAAAAATTTCCACCAGGCGTCCTGGATGTTCTTTTTAAGGGCCGTTCCCATGGGGCCGTAATCCCAGGTATTGGCCAGTCCGCCGTAGATTTCCGAACCCGGAAACACAAAGCCGCGGCGTTTGCACAGGGAAACGATTTTTTCCATCAGATTTACTTCAGTCATAATTCTTGTTGCTTAATTATTGAAAATTATTCAAGATTTGAGTTTTTGATACTTAGTCTTACTTGGAAATGGTGTGGTCTTCCAGTGCGGAAAGTTCCAGCAAATACCCGTTGGTCCAGTCCGCGGAGCCTGAGCCGCTGGTAACAAGACCGCCGGAAACAGTGGGGAAAAGGTGAAGGTTTGCCGACCTGTCCGACCATATTATATTACGTCCCGTGCCAAGATTCTGAGCGAAATCGTTCACGCCCGTGAAAATGCCGGCCGTCGCGTCGCCGTTCACAAAAACCTTTCCGGTATTGGGCTGATTGACCGCTGTTAAGCCGGAAAGCGGGGAGTTTTCATCATCCCGGGCGAAACCGGTACTCACGCTGTCGTTTTTATCAGCGCTGTTAACAGTGGCTTTGAGCAGGAAGTTCAGACTGTCGCCCGCGCTTACAATCTCTTCCTGGTCAAAGGTGACAATGACAAAAAAAGTTCCCCCGGCCAGACTGCCGCCGCCGGCCAAAGTCAGATCCTGGGAGCCGGTGGCGTCATAAATATTCACATTGTTCATATAGCTCGACCCCCTGTACAGCCTGAAATCGCTCAGGCTCAGGCTGGACCCGCTGTTATCGTAAACCGACAGCTCAAGAACAAGGCGCGCCAAAGACACGGAGCCTGCCGCGTCAGCGGCTACGTTGAAAGAAATCAGTGAATTCATTCCGCTAAGCATTGTGTCCGGAATATCGTTCATGCTGAAGTGCGGTACGGATTTGCGGACCGTAAACGGTTGTACCTGTGAACCGCTGACGGAAAGACGGGAGCCGCCATAACCCACTGTGTAACCCGAAAGCTCGCCCACCGCCCGGAAGGAACTGTCGTTATTATTTGTGTCTTGCAGACCCATCCTGAAGACTTCCCCACTCAGACCTTCGCCCACGTCCGCGATGCTGTTCAGTTCGGCGTAAACTTCAAAAAAAGTCTCTTCGTTGCGCATGGCGTAAAATGTAAGGTTGGAAAAGCGGGCCTTGCCGTCGGAGCCGAGAGAGCGTTTTTCGGTTACAGGCTTTCCGTCCTTGTCGGGGAACTTCAGTATAACATTTTTTATGGCCGCCGTGCCTTCAGCTTCATCACCCATTTCGCTTCCGGTGATGTCGTTCACGATTGTGACCGTCTGGACACTGAAATCTTCATAAAGGGCGCGGAAGGTGTATCTGGCAACAAAAACTTCATCGGAACCGGCAGGAGTATTGGCCTCTTCAATAACGTTAAGGTTCGGGGTGGCCAAAGGGGTGGTGTCGGTGGCGGCCTCTTCTTCCGCCTCTTTCGTCTCCGGAGCCGTTTCCGGCTGGGTAACGCTCTGCTCTTCTTCGGCGGGTTCCGGCTTTTCAATAAAACCGGCCGTCTGAGCGCCCAAAACAACCATTTTTGCGACCTGCGCCCGTGTCACCGGGTCGGCGGGACCAAATCTGCCGTTGTCGTACCCGGAAACAACCCCGTGCTGACCGGCAATAAGCACGTAGTCATAAAACCAGTCGCTTTCCTTAACGTCGGGATATTTTTTGGCGTCCTCCGTAGACTGTTTCAGTCCAAAAGCTTCCACCAGCATTTTGACTGCCGCCGCGCGGTTCACGGTGTCGCCCGGCCCGAACAGGCCGATCAGATTTCCCTGGGCGTCGGCATAACCGGTAACAATTCCTAATGTGGCGGCCGCTTCGATATAGTTCGTATACCATTCACCTGGCTGAACGTCATCAAAAGTCGGGTAGGGCGGGGGAGTGTGATCTTTCAGTCCGCCGGTGGCAGTTATAACCATTTTAACCAGCTCCGCCCGTTTCAGGCTGTCTTGTGGCCGGAAAAATTCACCCGCGTCCACGATGCCGGCCTCTTTCAGGCTGTCCACATAGCTCGCGTACCAGGCATCCTCAGGTACATCGCTGAAAGACGCGGAAACGGCACGCGCCATGCCTGTAAGGGTGATAAGTGCCGTGAGTACGAATATAATTTTTTGCCTCATTTTTATTTGAAATTTTGTACTGACGTTGATAATTAAAACACCGTTTAGGATTCTAGCATAAGCGTCACCGGCCCGTCATTATTAAGGTCGACCTGCATGTAAGCCTGAAAGCGGCCGGTCGCGACGGTGAGGCCGGTTTTCCGGATTTGTTGAACAAAAAATTTGTACAACTTTTCCGCCTGCGCGGGTTTGGCGGCATCATTAAAATCCGGCCGGCGGCCTTTTTTACAACTGCCGTACAGAGTGAACTGCGACACTACCAGTATTTCTTTTTTTCCTTCCAGCGCGGAAGTATCAAATTCACCGCTCTCGCCGGGAAAAATCCGCAGATTCACGATTTTCTGCGCCAGAAAGTCCGCGTCTTTCTCGGTGTCTTCATGCGTAATACCTAAAAGCACTACCAAACCCGGGCCGATTTCACCCGCCACTTCACCTTCCACGCTTACCTTTGCTCCTGTGCTTCTTTGAATAAGTGCTTTCATACACCCAGTATATACATCTTTGAGACAGCCGCAATTCTTGCCCGGGCAGTCTCGATGGGGGCGCCTCAGGGGCACTATACAAATTAATGTCTTTTGGACATGTATTTGCTTATCTATTTTTTTATATTTTGACTTAGTTAAGCCATTTTAATTTTTCTGATCATCAAAATTGATGTCTTTTTAACAGCAATTTGTATAGTGCTTCCTGAGTGAATACCTTGATGCCTGGGCGTTATAGCAAAAGAAAAACCCCCTTTCGGGGGCCTTTCTTTAAGCATTCATCCGTATGTAATTTAGAGTGGCCTTAAGGCCGCTTTCTTCAGAGCCAGGTATCTGCGTCTTCCGGTTCGCGTGTAAACAAGGTAGGCCAGAAGTGAAGCGAGAATCAAAGTGAAGGTAGGCATACCCGTCTGAGCCAGTTTAACTGCTCCGGCGCTGACACCGGCTATGATGGTGAGATATTGCTCGGCTACTGCCGGGTTCTCAATTTCGTTCACCAGGCCGCGGACTGTCGTGCGGACATTACTGCCGACCGGCGCGGTATCTTTGACGCGGCTTCTGAGTTCATACTTGACCGTCTGGCCTGGCTTTAAGGTGCCGGAACTCCAGTGAAGCTCAGTGCCGGTATTCCGGCCTCCGAATGGATTTAAGACTTCAAGTGCGTTTTCGTCGTAATCCCAGGTGATAACAAGACCGGTAAAGTCAAAGTCGGCGTTGTTCTTGGCGATGATGGTGTAGTTTACTTCCTCGCCGATTCTGGCGGCGGCTTTGTCGGTCTGAATACTGAGCTGAAGCGGACTGCCTGTGCTGGTAACGACTGTTGTGCCTCCTGCGACCAGCCAGCTTGGGTAGTGATCCCCGATGCCGTGCTTTGTAAGGCCGTCCTGATTGGCGGTCAGCTTAGTGCTGAAACCTTCCAGAGTCAGGTATTCTTCGGCCAGCTTGCCCTTTGAACCGCTTTCATGAAGGATCTGTTCGTAAGAAAAGTTCACTTCCGCTCCGACAATCAGCTTGTCGATCGTAATGGTATTGCTGGCGTCATCGAAGCTTACTCCGGTATCGCCTTTCACGTTCTGTATATCATCGGTCGTGATCTTGGAATCACCGGAATCAAAGCCTTCGGAGTACTTGATGTTCGTGGCGGTGACCTGACCCAGATTCTTCACCTTAACCTTGGTGAACAGGGTGCTGTCAACACGCTCAGAGATAGAAAGAGGTTTATCAGGGTCGGAAGCATCGATGAAGTTGCTGTTGTTCAGGCTGACCAGCTTGGTGACTTCAAGGATCATATCGCCCTTGATCATAAGAGCGCCTCCTCCTCCGCCTCCTCCTCCGCCGGGGGTACCGCCGCTTTCTCCTCCGCCGGGAGCTGCCAGAACGTTGACGGTTGCATCAGTGTTAATTACCACTGGCGTACCACCGTCATCAAAGGTACCGGTAAGGGTATTTATAAAGTCAGAACTCTGACTGGCAGGAATACCGGTATTGTCAGAAAGCAGCTGGTAAGTAATTGTTACAGAGTTACCTGGATTGTCGATGGCTACGTTAACCGGTCCGGCGGTAATATCACCGCAGCCGTTACTGCAGATGCTGTAATCTCCGTTCTGAGGTACCACTGTCATAGTTCCGCCATTACTGCCGGTGAGCGTGCGGTTAGAATCCGCAATGGTGTCGTGCAAATCGATGTTCATAGAACCGGGAGCTGTGTCAGGATGTCTGGTAACAACGATCTGGTAATCAACACGCTTGTCGTTGTCAAAAATAACCTGTTCATTCGTGATGTTCTTTTCGATAACGAAGTAGGGAGTATAAGTGGCAACAATGTCGTAAGTATCTCCGATGACCAGCTGAGTGCCGGCAACGTATGGCACGCCGTTGTTGGTAATGAGCACGCTGG
>JAHJFD010000050.1 GCA_018825145.1 Patescibacteria group bacterium | reverse complement strand
CAGGGCGGGATGCCTTACCACTTGGCGTGGATTTTAGTTTGAGTGGCTCGGGAGGAGGGACTTAGCCCCCGAATGTCCCGCCAGGGCGGGATGCCTTACCACTTGGCGTGGATTTTAGTTTGAGTGGCTCGGGAGGAGGGATTCGAACCCCCGAATGCCGGGACCAAAACCCGGTGCCTTACCACTTGGCTACTCCCGAACATTGTTATTACTGTTTGATCATAACATTTCCAATGATTTTTTTGAGTCCAGTCCCACCTTTCAATTTCTTCAGATAAGATTCTCTTCTTACCGCCTCGCTTCTTGATCCAAATTCTTCCGAGTATATGAGTGTAAGAGGTCTTCGATTCTTTGTGGATTTTACTGATCCGGTTTCATGACGCTTTAATTTCTCATTCAGGTCATTTGTCTGACCGATATATAGATGGCTGTCCTTTTCACTTTTCAATATATACACATAATTCATCTTGATACCGTTTATCTTTTTCTTCGAAACACAGTTTAAAGAGCCTGACCCTGTATTGTCAATGCAAGCCGATACATTATAAAATCCGGTTATCGGCTGGCCAAATCCACTATCATGGCTTCAATCTGAGTGGCTGCGGGCTTATGAAGTTCCCATGATCCGATTTCGTTCCCCTCACTGTCTTTAAAAACAATCACGGCTTTTATGGTTTCCCTTGTGCGACCTATCACTTTCGGTATCAGGTGGGCTTTCAGAGTATCAACTATATCCCCTTTCTTTTCCGGGTTCATCTCAAAATAACCCAATTTCCGGCCCTCCGGGTCGCTGAATATGAATCCTCCCGAGGACCCGTTGCCCGGCGTGCCTTTTGGTTTCCAGCGCAGGGTGTAACCCTCAGGGGGCCTGAACTGGGTTTTTACTGACTGCTGTGCTCTTTCTGGTTGTTTTGGGATGGGCATTGAAACAAAATCAAATTGAAACAAAATCAAATAGGATTAAGATGATACAACCTATTTAATGGTTCGTCAAAAGTCCGTTCAGTTATATTTGTTCATTGCCGCCTCTACACCTTCTTTCAGAACCGAATCAATAATATTTGGAAGCTTCTCAAAGATTTGGGCAAAGGCGGCTTTTTCGTCTTCTGTCAGATTGCCGAGTACATAGTCTTCCAGAGTTCCCGGAAAAGATTTTTCGGGCCTTATACCGATACGAATGCGGGGGACTTCCAGCGTGGCCAATTCCTGCATAACCGAAGCCATGCCTTTATGACCGCCCGCCGAGCCTTCGGGACGAATGCGAAGAGTGCCGTAAGGAAGCTCGGCCTCGTCGTAAATAACGATGACATCGGATGGTTTGAGTTTGTAGTAACTCATAAGAGCCTGCACGGACTGACCGGAAAGGTTCATGAAAGTCTGAGGCTGGGCCAGAATCACTTTTTCACCGGCAATTTCACCTTCGGTTAAATAAACTTTGAATTTTTCCGCTTTTCTGAATTCTTCAAAAGCAAAAGCCTCCGCAATCTTTTCGACCGCCATAAAACCCGCATTGTGACGTGTCTTTTTGTATTTGTCTCCGGGATTTCCAAGTCCGACGATCAGTTTCATGGGTTTATTATAGTTTGATCCGCCGCGGCGGAGAAGATTAAAAATTGAAGATTCTGCCTAACCAAGATCCATAAAGCTGAAAGTTCGCTTGCCAATTTGGATTTTATCGCCGTTTTTGCCGCCCATTTTTTTCATTTCACGGTAGGCGCCTATTTTTTCAAGAATATCGTGCATGCGGAAAACAGCACCCTTTTTACTTATATCAGTCATGATTGATATTTGCTCGATGCGTTTGCCTGTGATGCGGAAACCCTCATTCGTTTTTTCGATACTGAAGTTCCTGGCATCCGGAATTTCGAGATGCGGGCGAAACACCTTAAACGCTTCTTTGGGTTTTGCGGTTTTCTTTTTTCTGCGGTGCGCCAGAACTTCGTCTTTGAGGCGGTACAAAAGGGTGTTCATGCCTTCCCCTGTCACACAGGAAATAAACAGAGGATTGTATTTTTTAAAATCTTTAGCCGCCTGCCCGACAATTTCGGAAATAGTCGCGTCGGTCTTATTAAAGACTATAAGCTGCTTTTTTTTGGCAAGCACTTTGCTGTATGAAGCCAGTTCAAGATTAAGTTTTCTGAAATCATCCGTCAGATTTTCGCGGGTCAGATCGAGCAGATGCACTAAAATCTCTGCCCGTTCGATGTGCTTTAGAAAAGCGATGCCAAGCCCCTTACCCTCATGCGCCCCTTCGATTAAGCCGGGAATGTCGGCCACCACAAAGTCAGTCTGATCCACCTTAACGACTCCGAGATTGGGTACAAGGGTGGTAAACGGATAATCCGCGATTTTGGGACGTGCGTTGCTGATGCGCGAAATCAGGGTGGACTTGCCCACGCTCGGATAACCGATAATCGCTACGTCAGCGATCAGTTTGAGTTCAAGCTTTAACGCCTTTTCTTCCCCCGGTTCACCCAGTTCCGCGAAATCGGGCGCCTGACGGGTGGAAGATTTGAAATTTGCGTTCCCCTTCCCACCCAAACCGCCTCTGGCCACAATAACCTGTTCACCGATATGAATCAGGTCGGCCAGCTGGTTGCCGGTTTCTGCGTCAAAGACTATGGTTCCCACCGGAACTTTTAAAATCAGGTCTTCTCCCGCGGCACCGTATTTGTTGTTTCCCAGTCCCATCTGACCATGCCGGGCTTTAAAATGCTTCTGACTCACAAAATTGACTAGTGTGTTCAGGTTTTCATCAGCCTGCAGAATAATACTTCCGCCGTCACCTCCGTTGCCGCCATCGGGCCCTCCCCTGGGAATAAACTTCTCGCGCCTGAATGAAGCGGAGCCATTGCCGCCGTTTCCCGCCTGTACTTTGATTTCAGCCTCGTCAGCAAAATGCATACTCGGTAATTTATAAACCACAAACACTTTACACGCAGAGTCAAAAATTATAAAGTGTCGTAGGTTAGCATTTAAAACTTAAAAAGATGCAACGAACACAGCTTATTACAACGGCTGACCTCACCCGTGAGGAAGTCGATTTTTTTATCAAAGAAGCGGAAGCCCTGAGAGGCAAAAAAACAGACGATCTGAAAGGACTGACTTGCGCCAGTCTTTTCTTTGAACCGAGCACGCGGACACGTCTTTCCTTTGAATCGGCCGCGCTCAATCTGGGGGCCAGCCTGATCACCGTCGCGAACGCCAGCAGTACTTCGATGAAAAAAGGTGAAACGCTGACAGATACCATTCGGGTGATTGAGAAATACGCGGATATTCTTTTTATGAGACATCCTAAGGAAGGGGCCGCGGCCGAGGCTATAAGGGAAACTAAAAAGCCTTTTTTAAACGCCGGGGACGGAGCTAACCAGCACCCTACCCAGGCGCTTCTGGACATGTACACAATTCAGCGCGAAATGGGCACCATCGACGGTCTGACGATCGGTTTTGTCGGTGACATGAAGTTCGGCCGCACGGTCCATTCAATTTTGTATCTGCTACGGCACTACAAAGTCAAAAAGATCATCTTCATCACTCCAGGCCAGCTGAAGATACCGAACAACTACCTGAAGATGCTTGAAGACGCGGGTATCGAATATCTGGAGGATTCAGAGCTCAACAAATATGTGCCCGAAATGGACATCTTATATATGACCCGCATCCAGCAGGAGCGTTTTGAAAATCTTGAGGAATATTACTTTCTGAAAGGGTCTTACATCCTCACTTCAGATGTAGTGCGCCTTGGAAAACCGGAAATGAAAGTCATGCATCCGCTGCCCAGAATCGATGAAATCACCGCGGAAGTGGACGGGATGCCGAATGCGGCCTATTATCGCGAAGCGGAGAACGGCGTGTACATGAGAATGGCCCTTCTGAAAACTCTTGCCAAAAACTACTATAAATAGCCGATGAGTAAAATCCTGATTAAAGGCGGACGTGTGATGGATCCGGAATCGGGTCTGGATGCGGTCAGCGATGTTTTAGTGGAGGATCAGGACATTAAAGAAATCGGCCGGATCGGGCCGGAAAAAGATATGCGTGTGGTGGACGCCACCGGTCTGATTGTTATACCCGGTGTTATTGACCTGCACGTGCATTTAAGGGACATGGAGCAGGCCGAGAAGGAAACGATTGAAACGGGCACCAAAGCGGCCCGCAAAGGCGGCGTGACCACGGTTTACACGATGCCCAATACCAAACCGCCCCTCTCGTCCGCCGCCGCGATAAAGAAGTACAGGGAACTACTGAAAAACGCCCGCGTCGAAGTGGGCATCATCGGGGCCATAACCAAAGACCTGGCCGGCAGGGAGCTCGCTGACTTTGCCGGGTACGCGGAACCGGGAATCAAATTCATTTCGGACGACGGTTTTGACGTTAACGATGAAGCGCTTTTGGAGCAAGCTTATAAGAAAGCCATGGAGAATGACCTTATTTTAGTCACTCATCCAGAGATGGACAGTATTGGCGCGGGCGGAGTTTTAAATGAAGGTGAAGTCAGCCGCAAGCTTGGCGTTCCCGGCCAGCCCAACGAAAAAGAATACAAGGCCGTGGAACGCGGCATCAGACTTGCCATGAAAACCGGAGCCCGCGCCCACTTCACGCATATCAGCACCAGAGAATCGGTCGACCTTGTACGTGAGGCAAAGAAGACCTCGGATCTGATCAGCTGTGACGCCACGCCTCACCACTTCAGCCTGACGGAAGCCGAGGCCCTGCGGGTTGGCACACTGGCCAAGGTCAATCCCCCGCTCCGCACGGAAGCTGACCGGATGGCCATTATTATAGGCCTGAAAGACGGCACCATTGATTTTATTGTGACTGACCACGCGCCCCATACCGAGGCGGACAAATCAGACGACTTTTTGAAGGCCGCTTTTGGAATTTCACAGCTTGAAACTTCGCTGGCCGCCTCGATCACGGAACTGCACTTCAACCAGGGCATGGCTTTGATGGACGTGATCCGCCTGATGACACTGACCCCTTCCCGATTCGCTAAACTTCGCGTCGGCAGGCTTAAGGCCGGTTATCCGGCAGACATCACGCTGGTCGATCTGGAAACGGAGAAGACAGTGGACCGCATGAGCTTTGTGTCGAAGGGCAAAAACACACCATTTCACGGCAAAAAACTAAAAGGCTGGCCTGTTAAGACTATTGTTCGGGGAGCTGTTTACTAAAGAAGAATTGCGTATAATTGCTAGTTGTTGTAAATTGCCGGGAAAAGACGACTCAATGTGATTCGCATCGCATAGCGCTTTTTGCGCTATACGAAAAGAATGCAGTTTTAAAATATATAGATACGTTATAATAACGTAGTTATATATAACTATCTTTATAT
>JAHJFD010000049.1 GCA_018825145.1 Patescibacteria group bacterium | reverse complement strand
GCGGCCTTCGACAACAACATTATTTATGGCTTTGAAAACGGCATTGGTCCCGACACACCGGCATCCCGCGGACTGGCCGCCACCATTCTGGCCAAGGCGGCAGGTTTTACCGATATTCAGGAACAATTCGAACAGAACTACCTGAATCATACAGACTGGACTTACGCCCGCTTTCCCGATGTCCCGATGGAAAACTACTACGCGCCTTTTGTAGCCTATCTTTACGATAAAGGCGTCATCAGCGGTTACGAAAACAATACATTTGGCCCCGGCAGCCCGATCACCCGCGCCGAAATCGCCAAAATTGTAGTGAAAATAATGGAATTACAGCAATAAGCCAATGAAGTCTTCCTTACTTGTCACAGGCTCTATTGCTTTCGACCGCATCGCGGTCTTCAAAGACAGGTTCTCGAACCACATATTAAAAGGGCACGCTCATAACCTGAACGTGTCCTTCACGGTGGAAGATATGGAGGTTTTCCACGGAGGAACAGGCGGTAATATCGCCTGTAATTTAGCCCTGCTCGGCGAAAAGCCGATTCTTCTCGGATCCATCGGCCATGACTCCCTGGAATATATGCGGACTCTGGAAAAAAAGAAGGTGAATATTTCATACGTCAGAAGATGTCCCGAATTGCTCACAGCCAATGCCACCATCATGACCGATCTGGATGACAACCAGATCACTTCTTTTTACATGGGGGCCATGAAGATGGCTCATCAGGCTAAGATAAAGGATATAAAGGACGCGGTTTCAATGGCGATTATCGCCCCCAATAACGTGCGGGCCATGAGCGATTACGCGGACTATTGCTTCAAAAACGGAATTCCCTTTATCGCGGATCCGGGCCAGGCGATTCCCGCTTTTTCGGATACCGGGCTGAAAGATTTTATCACCGGCGCGCATATGCTGGTCGTGAATGACTATGAATGGCAGATGATCGCGGACCGGACCAAATGGACGCAAAAAGAAGTTCTGGAAAAAGTAAATTACCTCATTATTACTTATGGCGATCAGGGTAGTAAAATCTGGTCGTCCATCGACGCGACCGTCATCGAAGTGCCGGCCTGCAAACCGGAAAAAATGGCAGACCCCACCGGCTGCGGTGACGCCTACCGCGCGGGCCTGATGTACGGCTGTCAGCACGACTACGACATTGAAAAATCCGCCCGCATAGGCGCATGGCTGGCCGCCAGATGTATCGAGGCCAAAGGCACCCAGAATCACAAAGTCTCAAAAACCGACTTCAAAAAATTCCTGAAAACTTTATAATGGATTCATGGATTACAAAGTAAAAGACATTAAAGAGGCTGATTTTGGCCGCAAAGAAATAGAACTGGCCGAAAAAGAAATGCCAGGCCTTATGGCCCTGCGAAAAAAATACGGTGCCAAAAAGCCGCTTAAAGGCGCCCGCATCGCAGGCTGTATCCATATGACCATCCAGACAGCGGTTCTGATTGAAACGCTCATCGAACTCGGCGCCGAGGTACGATGGTCTTCATGCAATATTTTTTCTACCCAGGATCATGCCGCCGCCGCCATCGCGAAGAAGGGAATTCCCGTCTTTGCCTGGAAGGGTGAAACCGAAAAGGAATACTGGTGGTGCGTGGAGCAGACCTTAAAGTTCAAAGGGGGCAAGGGGCCCAACATGATTCTCGACGACGGCGGCGACCTGACACTCCTGATTTATAAAAAGTACCGGAAATTTCTGAAAGACATCAAGGGCATCACTGAAGAAACGACAACGGGCGTCCACCGGCTTTACGAAATGATGAAGGCGGGCAAACTCGTCACTCCTTGTATCAACGTGAACGATTCCGTTACCAAGTCAAAATTCGATAACCTTTACGGCTGCCGCGAATCCCTGGCCGACGGCATTAAACGTGCCACCGATATTATGGTGGCGGGCAAGGTGGTGGTCGTGGCCGGTTACGGCGACGTAGGCAAAGGTTGTGCGCGTTCCATGAGCGGTATGGGAGCAAGAGTCATCATCACCGAAATCGATCCGATCAACGCCATGCAGGCGGCCATGGAGGGCTATCAGGTCATGAAAATGGACGATGCCGCTAAGATCGGCAATATTTTTGTCACTGCCACCGGCAATTACCACGTGATCACCGGCAAACATATGCGCGCCATGCCCGATCAGTCTATCGTCTGCAACATCGGGCACTTCGACAGCGAGATCGACGTGGCGTGGCTGCATAAAAACAAGTTCAAAAAGACAGTTATCAAGCCGCAAGTAGACAAATATAAAATCGGCGGCAAAGAAATCATTCTGCTGGCGGAAGGCAGACTGGTGAACCTGGGCTGTGCCACCGGCCACCCCAGCTTTGTTATGAGCCACAGCTTCACCAATCAGGTCCTCGCTCAAATTGAGTTGTACACAAAATTTGTTCAATACCCGCCCGGCGTCTACATGCTCCCCAAAAAACTGGATGAAGAAGTCGCCCGCCTGCACCTTGCCAAAATCGGCGTCAGACTCGACAGACTCACCTCTGCGCAGGCCAAATACATCGGCGTCAGTCCCAGCGGCCCGTTTAAGCCTGATCATTATAGATATTGATATTTTTCAAGTTTTAACGTAAAATTTTTACGAAATCACAGCTCATCAAGAGCAGTGGCGAGTGAACTGGCACAATGACCCGCTCCGCAACCGTCCCAAAATCCCGGGAAAAGGTGCGACATCCAATCAAGATGAGAGGTTTAATATTCCTCTTATCCGGGAATTATTTTTTTACTAAAATCCTATGTCCAAATACTTCTTCACTTCAGAATCCGTTACCGAGGGCCACCCAGATAAATTATGCGACCAGATCTCAGATGCTGTGCTCGATGCGGTCTTAAAAGATGATCCCGACGGGGCTTGTTGTTGCGAGGTTTATACGACCACCGGGCTGGTTGTTGTAGGCGGCGAGATTACTACAACCACTTACGTCGACATCCAGAAGATCGTGCGTGACACTCTGAAAGAAATCGGTTACACGAACGCCGATTACGGCATCGATTATAAAAGCTGCAGCGTACTGAACGCCATTCACGAACAGAGCGGCGACATCGCGCAGGGTGAAAAAGCCGAAACCAGCCAGCACAAGGCACAGGGGGCGGGGGATCAGGGAATTATGATGGGCTATGCCTGCACCGAAACACCCGAATTTATGCCTCTGCCGATTATGCTGGCGCATAAACTGGCCAGACGGCTGGCGGAAGTCCGTAAAAACGGCACGCTTAAATATCTTCGCCCGGATGGCAAGTCACAGGTTACCGTACAGTACGAGCACGGAAAACCCATCGGCGTGGAAGCGGTGGTCATCGCGGCACAGCACGATCCCGACGTTGAATATCAAAAACTCCGGGCCGACATCATCGGACATGTCATAAAACCTGTTTGCGGTGATTATCTGAATGGAAAAACCAGATACTTAATCAATGAAACCGGAAAATTCGTCATTGGCGGCCCACAGGGCGATACCGGTATGACCGGACGAAAGATCATTGTCGATACTTACGGCGGAATGGGCAGACATGGCGGGGGAGCCTTCAGCGGCAAAGTCCCCAACAAACAGGATCGCTCCGGCGCCTATATGGCCCGCTATATTGCCAAAAACGTGGTCGCCGCCGGACTGGCCGACCGCTGTGAAGTGCAATTAGCCTACGCCATCGGCTATCCGCAACCGGTTTCCGTGCATGTAACCACTTTCGGCACTGGTAAAGCTGACGACGAAACGATTGAAGCCGCCATCCGCAAGGTTTTCGACATGACACCGGCAGGAATTATCAAAACCTTCGACCTAAAACGCCCTATTTACAAGGCCACCGCCGCCTACGGACACTTTGGCCGCGAAGAATTTCCCTGGGAAAAAACCGATAAGGCCGATGAATTGAGGTCAATTATCTGAACCATGGCATAAAGAAGCAGGAGCAGCTATACCACTTTTGGGCAACATTGGTGGGCTAACAATTTCTTTACCTTTAATGGTAAAGATTTCAATGTAGGATTTTTTTGATATAGGCACCCCCTTCTTTTTTCTTGAAAATTTTCCCCTTCTTAGCTAAGGTAAAAACCTTTATTAGTATTTAAATGAACGAATATGAGAAAAATGATTTTTTCCATGCCGGAAAAGCTGGCCCAGCGAATTGATGAAATACTCGAAAAGGACGGCTTCGTCAATCGCCCTGATTTCTTCCGATTCCTGGCCATGGAATATCTGGACAGGGCAAGGATTGAAACAGATAACTAAGAGGCGTTTTGCAGGGGTTTGTAGGTGGAAGGATAGGCTTCCAGCTTTTCTCTTACTGCATCACGGCTGACACCGACTAAGGCGGCGATCTCTTCGCAGGCCTCTTCCATCGGTTTCCTGTCCAGCGCGATGATCTGGTTGAGGCGTCTGAAAAGGACTCGGGGAACATGATCAAGACCCGGATAGCCTTTCAGGCTTATGATAGCTTCGTCAAAACTGGGAGGAGTCCCATTGGACGGTTTTAATATTGGGGGCATACTAAAAAAATTTACAGGAAGATATTATATGGCTAGATATCAACTTTTTCAACCTCAATTTTTTCACCCAGAAATCTTCCGCCGATTTCAGCAAAACGCTCAGGACAATCTGTCGTTAAATATTGACGCCCGCCCTTTTTGCTAATCTTCTTCAAAAGATCAGGGTGGGCTTTAAAATAGGGCTCGATGGCATCCACTGCCGCTTTGGCCGAACTGATCACAATGCAGTTTTTCCCCATCATTCGCGCAATCTCTTTCTGAAGCAGGGGATAGTGCGTGCAGCCCAAAATCAGCGTGTCAATATTGGCGTTTTTCAGGGGCCGCAGATAATTCCTGAGAATCATCCGTGTGGCCGGGTGGCTCAAAATACCCTCTTCAATCAGCGGCACCAGAAGGGGGCAGGCCTGTGAATAAACTTTTACTTCTTTTCGGGCGCGTTTGTCAGTCGGGGCGTATAGTACGCCGTACTTGGCGAGTTCCCGTTCGTACGCCCCTGACTTGATCACTCCCCGTGTGCCGATCACGCCGATATTCCCAAAACGGGATTGTTTAAACGCGGCTTCCACTGCAGGAACGATTACGCCCAAAATCACCGGCTTACCCTTGTATTTTTGCTGCACAACGCGAAGCGCGTCAGCCGAAGCCGTATTACAGGCCACAATAATAAGTTTACAGCCCTGCTTCACCAGATAATCGATATTCTTTAAGGTGAGTGCTTCCACTCGCTCACGCGAATGCGGGCCATACGGCGCATTGGCCTGATCGCCCAGATACACATAATCAAAGTCAGGATACTTTTTAAGGTACTCCTTCATCACGGTAAGACCGCCGAATCCTGAATCGAATATTCCAATCATAAGTTCGCTTGTGCTGCCGCTATTCTAGCAATCGGAACGCGGTATGGCGAGCAGGAAACATAATTCAGTCCAACTCCGTGGAAGAAATTAATGGAATCAGGGTCGCCGCCATGTTCACCGCAAACTCCCACTTTTAACTTGGGCGCGGATTTCCGGCCGCCATGCACGCACATCTTCACCAGTTCCCCCACGCCTTTTACGTCGATTGAAACAAAAGGGTCGTGTTTCAGAATGCCGGCTTCAAGATAATCACCGATAAACTTACCGGCATCATCGCGGCTGTAACCGAAGGTCATCTGGGTCAGATCGTTCGTTCCGAAGCTGAAAAAATCAGCCTGTCTGGCGATGTCTTTTGCCCGCAGGCAGGCGCGGGGGATTTCAATCATGGTGCCCACCTTATATTTCAGATCCGCTTTGCGCTCGGCCAGAATCCTTTGGGCCACGGCATGAATATCTTTGCTGATTATCGTAAACTCCTCCAGTGTTCCAACCAGCGGAATCATGATTTCGGGATTTACTTCAGCGCCTGCTTTCGCAAGGTCACAGGCGGCCGTAATAATAGCCCGGGTCTGCATTTCGGTTATTTCAGGGTAAGTGATCATCAGCCGGCAGCCCCGGTGTCCCAGCATAGGGTTCACTTCTGTCAGACTCACGATGATGTCTTTAAGCTTTTCGTAGGTCAGGCCTGCTTTGGCCGCCAGCACTTCTATGTCGGCCTGTTTGTGAGGCAAAAATTCATGAAGCGGGGGATCAAGCAGGCGAACCGTGCAGGGATTACCGTTCATGGCCTTAAAAATTCCTCTAAAATCCTCCGTCTGCATGACTTCGAGTTTATCCAGCGCCTTCACTCGCTCTTCTTTGCTGTTAGCTAAAATCATCTCCTGCATCACGGGGATACGGCTGGATTCAAAGAACATATGCTCGGTACGGCAGAGGCCGATTCCCCTGGCTCCGAATCTAAAGGCCGTTTCGGCGTCTTTTGGTGTATCGGCATTCGCCCGCACCACAAGCCTGGCATGTTCATCCGCCCAGCTGAGTAAAGTCTCAAAATTCCCGTCCAGCTCCGCTTTGATGGTGGGCACTTCTCCCAGAATCACTTCGCCGGTCGTGCCGTCGAGGGTGATAAATTCGCCCTCATGCACCTCTCTGCCTTCACAGGTAACAAATTTTCTTGCCTTGCCGTTCACCACAATATCACTGCATCCCGAAATACAGCATTTGTTCATACCGCGGGCCACCACTGCCGCGTGCGAGGTCATGCCTCCGGTGGCGGTCAGAATGCCTTTGGCAAAGTGCATGCCCTCAATGTCATCCGGGCTGGTTTCTTTGCGGACCAGAATCACTTTTTCACCTTTCAGCCCCATTTCGGCGGCCGTTTTGGAATCAAAAACCACCTTTCCGCCGGCTGCGCCCGGGCTGGCAGGAAGCCCCCTGGCAATCACAGTTTTACCGTGATTTGGCGCCAGTGACGGATGCAGAAGCTGATCCAGCTGACTGGCATCCAGCCGTTTGAGGGCGGCTTTTTTGTCGATCAGCCCTTCTTCCGTCATTTCCACGGCCATCCGCACGGCGGCTCTGGCAGTGCGCTTTCCGCGGCGGGTCTGGAGCATATAAAGCGTGCCGTTTTCAATCGTGAACTCTATGTCCTGCATGTCTTTGTAATGCTTCTCAAGCGTTTCATAAATTTCCACCAGCTCTTTGTAGGCCGCCGGCATTATGTTTGCCAGTTTCTCAATCGGCTCCGGCGTCCGGATTCCCGCCACCACATCCTCACCCTGGGCGTTCATCAGAAATTCGCCGTAAAACTTCCGTTCGCCGGTACTTGGATTACGCGTAAAAGCCACACCGGTCCCGCTGGTCTGCCCCATATTCCCGAAAACCATGGCCTGCACGTTCACGGCGGTGCCCCAGTGGTGGTCAATTCCGTGAATGGTGCGGTAGCTGATGGCGCGCGGTGTATTCCAGGAATCAAAAACCGCGTTAATGGCCATCTTCAGCTGTTTTCCCGGATTTTCGGGAAAAGGCATGCCCAGATGACGTTCGATATGCTTTTTATAAGCTCCGACTACCGCCTTAAGGTCTTCCGCCGTCAGATCGTTGTCGAGCTTTGCGTGAACTTCATGCTTTTTGGCGTCCAGAATCTCATCAAAAGCCTCCATGTCCATTCCCAGCACCACATTACTGAACATCTGAACAAAACGGCGGTAGGCGTCCCGGCCGAAGCGCGCGTTTCCGCTACCGGCAATCAGCCCTTCCACGGTTTCGTCGTTCAGTCCCAGATTGAGTACTGTATCCATCATTCCGGGCATCGAGATCTTCGCCCCGGAACGCACGGAGACCAGCAGGGGACTCTTTTTGCCGCCAAAGTCTTTTTTCATCGCCTTTTCAAGCCTTTTAAGATTTTCTTTCACCGCCTCCTCCAATCCTTTGGGCCAGCGGTTGCGGTTTTCCAGGTACTCGTTGCAGACTTCGGTCGTAATGGTAAAGCCCGGCGGAACCGGGATTTTCAGCCTGGTCATTTCGTTTAAATTGGCCCCTTTTCCGCCTAAAAGATCCGCGTCAGCTTTAGACCCTTCTCCGAAAAAATAGACTTGTTTGTTCATGGCAAAGTGCAACTTATTTCTGCCCAGAATTTAGCACAGCCAAGGGCATCCAATGTAATCATTTCCCGCAAATAGCCTTGTAAAATTGACAATTTTATGGTACAATTACCAGAATAAAAAAATTCGTCAAAAAAGAAACATGGATGAGCTGGAACTCGAACAGAAAGAAGAGAAAATAACCTCCGAATACCGGGATTTTTTATCAGAAGTCAGAAAGGCATTCGACCGTCATTGCGATAAAATAAAGCTGGCGGCCGCGAAAAAGCTGGAAGTCATTCCAAAAGAGAATGAAGATGGTCGTCAAAAAGTCCTTGATGAACAAAAAGCGGAACTGGACAAAACCCTTGCCGAGTTAAAGCAGCTGCTTGCAAAAAGAGAGGCCGAAGTTCGCGTTCAGCTTGAAGAAATTGCCAGCATGAGGGAGCGGAAGGAATTTAGTTTTGATGATGAACTGGCTAAGGTCGAAGCGCCTGAAAGAAAGCACATCGCTTAAAGTTAAAAGCGATTATTTTTACATAGGCCCATAAGAGACTCTATGCTATTTCCTGGTACATCATCTTCTTTACCTCTGATGGTATAGATTATATGTCGATTACGCATATCGCGAAAAAGAGTATGAGCAGGGGGGTTGGCATTTTATTGTAATGTTAATTCGCCTCGTTTATACTGCAACAAGAAAATAATAAATAGAAAAGTGATTTTTCTGCGAATCCTCTGCATCATCATTATTCTGGGCCTTATCGTCTTTCTGGTCATATGGTATATACGGTCCAGATTCGATCTGAAGCGCTCGCTTAATATGGTTTTTCTGAAGATTTCAGTACCCATAAAAGATTCTAAAGAAGATCGTGAACGTGAATCAGAGCAATTCTCGAGCGGAAAATCCCATAAGGAGGTCAACGATGTGATGACCCACTTTTTTGAGGCTATTCATAGCATTTATGACGGATACGCGATCAATGTTCTGAAGAATGAGGACTTTTTTTCCTGTGAATATGTGGTGCTGGAAGGCCAGATGCAGTTTTTTGTTGTGATGCCCTCGCATTTAAAGACGCTTTTCGATAAGCAGATCACCGCTTTTTATCCGGATGTTTTTGTTGAGCAGATGGAGGATTACAGTATATTCCGTCAGGGCTACAAAGCCTTTGGACGTTGTATACGTCTTTCAAAACATTCTATGTTCCCTATCCGCACTTATCAGTTTTTGGGATCCGATCCGTTCAACAACATTGCCAACGCGCTTTCCAAAATTGAACTGGACGAGGGGGCGGCCATTCAGGTTATGCTCAGGCCCCTGGGTGATGGATGGCAGAAAAAAGGCCGCAAGGCCGCCCAAAACCTTTTTATGGGTAAGGGTGCCGGCAAGTCCTTCTTTCAGAAGCTCAATGTTTTCAGCTGGATCGCCACCATGATCAGACTGCTGGCACAGGGGGCGGAACACGAAAAATTCACTGAAAACGTGGATACTCAGGGTACAACGCGCACTACTCCGCTTATGGATGAGCAGGTCAAGCTGATGGAAACCAAGAATGTAAAGGTGGGCTTCGAAACAGTGATCCGCGTGGTCGCATCCGCCAGATCCATGATGCGGGCCGATCAGATTGTCACAGAAGTCTGCAATGCCTTTGCACAGTACAACGCGCCGAACAACAACAGTTTTGCCAAAAGCCGGTATTTTTCAAGGACCGGACTGCTCAAAGGGTTTATTTTAAGATCCATCAGGCATGACTGGATTCAGCGAGTCCTGCGTCCGAGAAAGATGATTCTTTGCTCCGAAGAGGTGGCTTCCGTCTTTCATTTTCCAAACGTTAAATACAACAAGGCGCCTGTTATCAAGTGGCAGGAATTCAAGATCGCGCCCGCTCCCGCCAATCTGCCAACCGGGGGGCTGTTTTTGGGAAACAACGTGTACCGCGGCGAGACCCGCAAAGTGCATATAAAACAGGACGACCGCCGCCGCCACTTCTATATAATAGGTAAATCAGGTACCGGTAAATCCACACTGCTTAAAACAACCCTCAAACAGGACGCGCAGGCGGGCCGCGGTATGTGCCTGATCGACCCGCACGGTGATCTGGTGGAAGGGATTTTACCTCATATTCCCCGTGAACGCGCCGATGACATAATTATTTTCGATCCGGGTGATCTTGGAAGGCCGATGGGCTTAAATATTCTGGAGGCGGAAACGCAGGATGAAAAGGAGTTCATGTCTCAGGAAGCCCTTTCTATTTTCATCAAAATGTTCGGCGAGGAAATCATGGGGCCACGCCTTCAGCACTACTTCCGCAACGGCTGTCTCACACTGATGGACGACGATGAAGAAGGCGCCGTGCTGATTGACCTGCCCCGCCTGTTTACCGATGATTCCTGGCAGAGATATAAGATGAATAAGGTCAAAAACCCTATTGTCAAAGCCTTTTGGGAAAAAGAAATGGCTTCCACCGGCGCCCGCGAAAAACAGGAAATGATTCCATACTTCAGCGCCAAATTCGGCCCCTTTGTCACCAACGCCCAGATCCGCAATATCATCGGACAGACTAAATCCGGTTTCAATTTCCGCAAGGTTATGGACGAAGGCCGAATACTTCTTTGCAACCTGTCCAAAGGCAAGCTCGGCGACCTCAATGCCCAGCTTCTGGGTATGGTCATGGT
>JAHJFD010000048.1 GCA_018825145.1 Patescibacteria group bacterium | reverse complement strand
GTAGTGGGGGTACTCTTTTTTGCGGTCGAGCCGTTTGGAAAAAGTTTCTTCCTGATGGGACTCCTCATTCCCCAGAACCCCGGGTACTAACCTACTCATCACGTCAATAAACACCATAGCCGGTAGTTCACCGCCCGAAAGAACATAGTCGCCAATCGAAAGCTCAAAGTCCACCAGGGCGTCGATCACGCGCTGGTCAATCCCTTCATAATGCCCGCAAATCAGAATGAATTGAGTAAAACCTGCCTTGCCCTGCCTACCGGCAGGCAGGCGGCAGGCAGGTTTGTGTGCAAGTCGTTCTGCCCTTGCCTGAGTCAGTTTGCGGCCCTTGGGCGAAAGATAAATCACCGGCGCCTCGGGCACAAGTTCCTTCACGGCCTCGATGCAGTCAAAAAGGGGCTGGGGGGTAAACACCATTCCTGCACCGCCACCGTACGGGGTGTCGTCCACCTTCATATGCTTGTCTTTGGAATATTGGCGGATGTCATGAAGGACAATCTGAATATGCCCGTTCCCCTGAGCCTTTTTTAAAATAGATTCATTGAGGAATCCCTGAAACATCTCCGGAAAAATAGTGAGAACGTGAAACTGCATATAGGCTTGCGTAATTTTCGCTCGTAGTTTACACCACGCACGCTGTTGGGCATATTGATTTTTTAGCAAAAAAATGATACAATATAAATAATCATCATAATATCATTAAAAAATCCTGAGCATGGGTGGGCCAGAAAACAAAGAGGGAGCAAAACAACCAGAGAATATTCATGATCAGCTTCAGAGTCTGCATGCACAAGGTATTCTACTCTCCGATAGAGTGGAGGAACAGCTAAAGGCTGAGGAATACCCAAGTGGCACGTTAAACATGCTTAAAGACATGGCGAAGGACCTGAATGATCTCGAAAAAATTCGTTTAGATAAGGTTGTTAAGATAGTCACTAGGGAAGTGGACATAAATTTAGTCGAAGAAAATTTACGACGGATCAACAACAAAAGCGAAATTGAAAGCAAGTTTCATGACCTACGGTCAATGTGTTGGAAGTATAGACTTCTGCAAATGGGGAAACGTTACGATCTTTTAACTTCCATTAGCAGACCGCTGTCTCCATCACGAGTTACATTCAGACCTGACGAGACTGAAAAGGTACACAACATGCCTCTTGGAGAAGCGAGCCAATGGGCAGAAAAACATATGGATAGGGTAGAGATCCTTGGTAAGCTGGTTGACGCAAGAATTATTCCCGCCGATCAGTACGAAAAATACAGAAAAATGGAGCCGGATCAGGCGCTCATGGAACTAAAAAAAATTCAGGAGAAACATGAAAAAAAGGAGCATGCTTCAGCCGAAGACGTGCTTGGGCAGGATCTAAATAGGATAGCATAAGAAGCCCTCAAAAGCGGCGCGGATTGAACGATGTTTGCCGGTTTTTGCTATTGTCGGATGCTTGTTGTTTTTTGCTCAACTATTTGCTAAAATGCCATCGAATTAAAACAAAAAAATCATGAAAAACCGTATCCTCATTTTCTCCCTTCTCCTATTTTTCAGTGGCACGCTGAATGTTTTCGCCATAAACGCTCCGCTGGTAGGTGGCCTTCCGGATTCCGTGGATGCCGACACCTATTATATAACTGTTCACACGGAACCCGGGGCGACCGTGTCCGTTGTGGGCGGGCCCTTTCAGCTTGCTCCTGTTACCGATGGCGCAGGCAGTGACGCTGAAGACGGAGAGGTGCAGATCGAAGTGGCTTTGGCCCAGAACACAGTCAACAGTTTTTCGATTACCGCTCAGATTGACACGGATGTATCCGATGCGGTTCTGATTGAGATAAACGAAGTTTCCGCTTCCGGCGGAAGCTCAGCGCCTGTGGTCGAACCAGAACCCCCGGTGCTCAATGATATTCCTGATTTTGTGGATACCGCTGAATACATTATTACCGGAACCGCAGAACCCAATGCCAATATTTATGCCCGTAACACAGAAGGGGAAGTGGTGGGAAGTACGCATGCCGGTCCAATGGGAAAATTCCAGGTCACCGTCCCTCTGAATCTGGAAGCAACCAATCGTATCAATGTGTCGGCCGAAAACGAAGATGGAGTGGAGGGTAAGGCAACGCAGGCCGTCATCCGCCAGACGGTGCATTGGGAAGGCGAGCCGGAAGAGGCACCGGTACCTACTCTATATACATCATCCCAGATTTTCTTTAATGACATTCAGGGGCACTGGGCCGAGGATTACATCAATGAGCTTTATCTGCAGCATGTCGTTAGCGGAAAGTCCGAGGGGATTTTTGACCCCAACGGTCTTATTACCCGCGCCGAACTTACCAAAATCGCCATATTGGCCTTCGGTCATTCTGTGAATCCAACACCCAACCAGCATCCTTTTCAGGATGTGCCCCTTAATTCCTGGTTCGCGCCTTACGTGGAAGAAGCTCAGCGTCTTGGTTTTGTGTCAGGTTATGACACGGGAGGCTTCGGGCCCAATGACTTTGTAACCCGCTCCGCCGCCCTCAAAATTCTTCTGGGCGCCGCCGGGATTGATTCGGCCG
>JAHJFD010000047.1 GCA_018825145.1 Patescibacteria group bacterium | reverse complement strand
TCCTCTTTCACTTCCTCTTTCACTTCCTCTTTCACTTCCTCTTTCACTTCCTCTTTCACTTCCTCTTTCACTTCCTCTTTCACTTCCTCTTTCACTTCCTCTTTCACTTCCTCTTTCACTTCCTCTTTCACTTCCTGTCCTTCATTTTTTTTATCATCTTCGACAAAAATCTTTTTACTTTTTTTGAATATTTTTTGTCCGCAATTATTGCAGAAGTATGAGTCGGGAGCCAAAATCAAATGACATTGCGGACACTGAGTCAGTTTCAGTTCCTGCTGACTTGTGGTGCTGGAAAGAGTCCTTATTTTGCTGTTCAGTTCTATTACCACTTTATCGATATTGTCAGCCGTTGCTTTTGTCCGGATCGCTTCAATGAGCTCATCTATTTTAGTGAGTTCTTTCAGAAAGATGTTGTTTACGTTGGAGTCGGCTATTTTAGCTAAATCCTGTGACTTCTTTAATTTTGTATAAACGATAATTGGCATGTCCTTATTTAGCTTTCTGATGGCGTTTATCAGATAATAACCGCTTACAACAGGCAGAGTTATTTCCAGGATGACCAGATTGATGCTCATTTCAGCTAACTTCTTTAAGGCGGTTTTAGCATCCTGCACAGCAGTAAAGCTCATATTATATTTGCTCTCAACTTCCGCTTTCTTGATCCAATCTTTAAGATCATGTATCAGCGTGTTGTCGTTGTCGACAAATAAGATGTTGGTAAGCCGGTCGGTTTTTTTAATAGTTTCCATTTTGTTATTTGTTATAGTCTTCAAAGACTTCAATTAAGTCTCTATTAGATGCGTAAGCGAGTGCTGTTTCTTTGGTAATTTTCTTGTCATATATGAGTTTGGCCAGGCATTGTTCGAGTCTGACACTACCCCCTTCTTCGTCAGCCTGTAGTGCGTTGTAGATCTGTTCCACTTTTTCGCTGCGAATAATATTTCTTACCGCGTCTGTCATAAGCATCTGTTCAAAAGCAAAAACCAGGTTTCCGTCGATTCCCGGCACCAGTCTTTGCGATATAACTCCACTAAGAGTGCTGGCCAGCTGTATACGAATCTGCTTTTGTTTTTGTTCAGGAAAAGCGTCAATAATACGATCAATAGTCTGAACTGAATTATTTGTATGCATTGTGGAAAAGACCAGATGGCCGGTTTCTGCCAGAGTAATAGCCGCCTGCATGGTTTCCTGATCGCGCATTTCCCCGATTATGATAATATCGGGGTCCTGACGCATACAGGCGCGCAGGGAGTTTGCAAAAGAAGATGCATGGGTTCCGATTTCCCTTTGTTCAATCACGCTTTTGTTGTTGTGAATGATGTACTCAATGGGATCTTCGATGGTAACAATATGCTCTGAACGCTGATCATTGATGTGTTTGACAACAGAGGCTAAGCTTGTCGTCTTGCCCTGTCCTGTTGGCCCAACGATCAGAAAAAATCCCTGTTTATAGTTTTCAGCAATATCCTTAAAGACAGGTGGCAGGTTCAGCTGATCAAAGTTCAGTATTTTGTTTCTTATGATTCTAAGACTGAGGGTCAGTCCGTCCTGTCTTCTGAAAAGATTGGCACGAAGTCTGACATCTGCATCGTGTGTAAAGGCAAAGTCGACATTGCCATGTTCTTTAAAGTAAGCATGTTGTTTTTCATTGAGAAGGTCTTTAAGGTCCTGTGTTCCCTCGGTCAGCTGAAAAGGTTCGGAATCTTCCACCAAAAGAAGTTTTCCATTTACTCTTAGAACTGCATTATAGCCCGTCTGAAGGTGGATATCAGTAGCGTTTTGATTAAGGGCAAGTTCTATAAGGGGGGTCAGATTGAGTGGCATATTTTTATTTTTTAAATTATCCTAATATTTTACCATTAATTTGCGCTAAAATCAATACTTTTTAGCTTAATTGTAAGCAATGGTTAATGATGATAGAATGAGTTTTGTCAAAATCAATAAAAAATGAAAAAATATCTGATTATTTTGCTGGCGATAATTGTTTTATTGTTTGGCTTCATCTATTTGAAGCCCTTTTCACAGCCGGCCCAATTCCTAAAGACCGCCGCTGTTTCGGCAAATTCAGTGCTGGTTTTGGACAACATAGATATGACGAGAATTAAGATTGTAACGGTGAATAATGATCGATTAACCGTAAAATTAAGCGGTTCAGCGACAGATTTGGCAGGCATCCTGCAATCTGAAGACGGAATTTTCACAAAATTTGGTTTTTCTGATGAATGGTCGAATATCACAGGAACCATTGAAGTTCCCAAGGGCATGCTTATTGATGTTACTTTGGCGAAAAAAACTAAGGTGAACATTGATGATGCCGGAGGCAAGAGAGAAATTGAAAGCGAAGATTCTTTCCTTATAGATTCAAGCACTCTCAATTCCTTTGAAAGCGGTGGCTCAGGCGGTGTTTTCCTTAATGCGTGGGGAGATTTGATTGTATGGGATGATGAGCAGTGGGATATTCTGGATGAAGGAGATGACAGCGGGGGTGCGGACGCAGGTGACGCGGCAGACGCAGGTGACGTGGCTCCCACCGTTTACTGCGGAATCGGCTCACAGGCAATACGGGATTATTGCTGTATAACTCAGAATGCCGGTGAAGAAACCCCTTTATGTGACGGTCTTGAGTACTGGATTTTTAATAATGTAACCAGAGATTGCGGTTTTATCTGCGAGGCAAATGAACCCGAGGAAGAAGCGGCGGCGGAAGAAGCGGATTGCGGAGTTGGCGGTCAGGCCGAAAGAAATACCTGTTGCGCTCAGCAGCATGCCGGTGAATACCATGGATGTTTTGGAAGCTGGAGATATAATAATATGAAACAAGATTGTGAGTTTAATTGCGATTTCATTGATTCCGTAGCAAGTCCTGGTGAGGGTGAAGGAGAAGGCGAGGTTGACTCATTTGGGGATCCTGTGAGTGATTATTGTGCGGCTATTTTGGATGAGAATGACCGGAATATTTGCTGTAACGATATTTTAAAAAATAATCTTTCCAGTGGACCGCGTGCAGGCTTTCCTGATTGCATAGGAACCTGGAATTTTGATGTTAAGTTAGGTTGTAATTTCGAATGTGCTGAGCATACGAAGATGCTTGAAATAATAAATATTATCAGGCAAAGTATTCAGAATTAGAGTGAATAGATAAAGCCAAAAAGTATTGATATCATGAATTGGTTAATAATATTTATGAAATCTTTTTAAATATGTGTAAATATAAAAAACTTGCTAAAAAAATTGTACTTGATATAATGCTTTGATTTCTTCGCCGCGGACAACAATCAAAACAAATGATCCGGACAGGCTGACAGAGATCTCTCAGTAACGCAGATCATTTACATATCGATTTACGTAAAGCCCTGAGAAGGTTACGTAGGTAATAAGTAAGACAAAAAACAAAAACAAAAAATCTTCACTTCTTGCCTAACCCTCTCTAGGCTTTGCGATGAAGCTCTGCATGACTAGCGAGAGCTCACCCACCTATATTCTGCTTATTATTTTAAAATAAACATTAAAAACAAATGAGCACATAAGAATACGTCTTGGAAGGACGAAAACAAAAACCAAAGTACAGCTTAGAATTTATTGCCAATTAGTCACTGGTAATTGTTTGGCCCTGAGCAACGCTCGGCACGTAGTAAATGTGTTCGCATGCGTCGCACTCCATCGGAGCCAAACAAAAAGCCCTGAATTTCTCCCCGCTTAGCGGGGCAGGCGTTCGGGGTTTTTTGTTATCTGATTTTAATGCAGAAAGGTCATGTACAATATGACACTAAGCATGAGAATGACCATACCCGTGAGGAGGCTGGGTACTAAGGCCCAATTCAAAATTGCGTTGAAAAAAATCCCCATAATTATACTGCTTACGCCAAGTACTATGATTTTTTTACTGATTCCGCTGATATCAAAAATCAGATTGATGGCCAGATAAGTCAGTAAACTTCCACCCCATAAGGTTTTTGAATTAAGCGGAATATTCAATAGCAGATGCATACTTAAAATAAAAACCAACATAACTGCCAGAGTCACCAGGCCCATAAAGAGATTTCTAAATAACCTGTCAGTAGGTTTTGGCATTGTTTAGGAGTTTTTCCTATTATTATTATCTTCGTCTATTTTGTATTTTCGGTAGTTCCAGCAGTAGTTCGGCCCCCGGTGATAAAAATCATGCTGTGCTTTGCGGATTACTTTCATCGCTTCCCTGCAATGTTTGGCCAGAAAAATGGGCAGCATGTCCTCCGCGCTTATCAGTCTTTTTTTGAGTGGCCAGGCTTCAATCCATTTAATAAAAGGTTCCCACATTTCACCCATCAGAATAACCGGTATGTTGCAGGTGTGTTCAACCTGTATCAGCTGCCAGGTATACATGAGTTCCAATAGCGTTCCGATACCACCCGGAGCGACCACTACGACGTTCGAAAGATGCATGAAATAATCAAGACGCTGGCTGAAACGGTTGAATTCCCTGTGAACGTCCAGGTGCTTGTTTATTTTTTGTTCTTTTGGAAGCATGATATTAAGCCCGAAAGAGTGCACCTTTTTGGACTTCCGGCCTGCCTGATGCCCCTTGTTGGCCGCTTCCATTAATCCCGGGCCGCCGCCTGTCACAATATCCATACCTTCCGCGGCTATCATTTTGGCCAGCATGTAAATCTGGTTATAGCGCGGGTCATTTGGTTTGATGCGGGCAGAGCCAAAAATAGCTACGCGAAAATGACCTGGGTCGATATGAATTTTTTTTTTCTTGTGGGCCATGTTTTGCTATTATAAATTTTTGCAGGCATTTTCAAGATCGTCGGCACCAATTCCAGCGGTGTCGTAGAGTTCGTAGGATGTTCCGGAAAGCTGATACTGGCGGACAGCCAGGTTATTGATAATGACTGAAAGACCTTCCTGGGCAACGACTGAATTTACCTGAGAAGCCAGTCCTGAATAGGGGTTGTGGTCTTCGATCGTGATCAGTTTACCGGTTTTTTGAAGTGAGGGGAGCAGGGTATTCAGATCGACGTCTTTGAGTGAGCTGACAGCAATTACTTCCACACTTTTTTCTCCTTTTAATTTGTCGGCCACCTGTACCGCAATACTTACCATAGAACCTCCTGCAACCACGGTTACGTCGCTTCCTTCCCGGAGCAGGTCGGCTTTTCCGTATTCAAATTTAAAGTTTTCGTCGTAAAAGGGTGTGCCGTCTTCTTTTAAAATCACTTCGAACTTATGGCGGCCCATGCGAACGTAAAAATTTCCGTAACGGGAAGCAATATATCGGATAATATAATCCGTGTGGTTGGCATCGGATGGCTCAAGAACATAGGTATTGAAGAAACCAAGCATCGAACCCATGTCGTCGATGGCCTGGTGTGTGGGTCCGTCTTCGCCAACCGAAAGCCCGCAGTGCGTGGCCACCATTTTGACGTTGGTACGGTTGATGTCGTTCACTCTTGCCTGATCTTTGGCCCGGCTGGTCAGAAACGCGCCGAAAGTGGAAGCGAAAGGAATATGTCCGTGCAGACTGAGTCCGCCGGCCATACTCACCATATGCTGTTCGGCGATGCCGACCTCTAAAACTCTTTTCGGAAACTCTTTGGCCATCACGTCGGTCTTAACCGATCCGCCCAGATCGGCGGTGGCGGCTAAAATACCGGGGTTGAGCTTGGCCAGATCGAGCAGGGCTTTTCCGTAGGCTCCACGACAGTCGGCCTTGGTTCCGGCAGGCTGAATAATGGGGGAGCCGGTGTTGAAGCCTTTTATTGGCGACAGATTTTCGATATGTTCGGGGGCGGGTGGCTGCCACTTAACCAGTTTCCGGAATTCCATGGTGGTGTCTCTTTCCTCATCCGTCAGTTTAAGCGGGCCATCCAGTTCCGCCTGCGCTACTTCGGGCTTGGGGGCCACGCCATGCCAGACGGATTTGCGGGCAAGACCGTCAGGTTCCATAAAACTCACGCCTTTACCCATCACGGTATGGCCGATAAGGATGGTGGGGCGGTCCGATTGGTAGCTCTTGCCGATGGCATTCCACATGGCGGCAAAGTCATGTCCGTCAACCTCAATCACGTTCCAGTTGGCAGATTCCCAGATTTTTTTTGGGTCGATGGGCATAATGTCATCCAGTTTGCCGGACAGCTGAACTTCGTTGTAGTCCATGAACAGGGTGAAGTTGTCGAGCTTATATTTATTGGCAAAATGCATCATTTCGTAAACCTCTCCTTCATCTGATTCGCCGTCTCCGACTAGGCCAAAAACTCGCTTATTACTGCCCTTTAGCTTCTCTGAAATGGCAAAACCGGAAGCCACGGAAACACCGATTCCCAGCGGGCCTGTGCCGTAGGTCACGCCGGCAACGTGGCGGGTAATGTGTCCTTCATAAACCGATCCTTTTTTGCGGAAATCCCGTACCACGTCGGCTAGGGGTATGTAGCCCATATGGCCCAGAATCGTATAAACGGCAGGGGATACATGTCCGTTGCTTACCACCACATCTTCGCCGGTCTGGCTGATAATGAAGCAGTACAAGAGGGCTAAGTAGTCGATGACTGAGCACGAGCCGCCCGGGTGGCCGGACTGAGAATTCATCACCATTTCGACAATTGAACGGCGGCAGCTTTTGCTGAATACCTTTAAAAAGTCGACTTGTTCCTGATTGAGAGGCTCTCCGATTTTTGGTAATTGCATGAGTTTTAGGGCGGTTAATATACGGGAATAGTTTAACTTTAAAAAACTATTCAGTCTAGGTTCGCCTGCTCGTATTTATCCCTCAACTCCTGAAATTTTTCTTCGCCGAGTTCGTTGCGGAGTTTTTCTTTCATGGTTTTTACCATTGGGGGCGCTTCGTCACCTGACATAATTACTTTTTTCATCATCTCCATCGGGTTCAGGTCTTCCAGTTTCTCTTCACGTTTTTTTGGGTTGAGCATTTCTTTGAGAGAAAGCTGCATAGCAATTTTTACTTTGTCGGGAATGTTGGGATTGTTCGGGATTTCCGTTTTGTAGAGCTCTTTGGCTTGCGCGGGCGAAGTGATGACGTATTTGCCGAGTCTGACGGGGCGCTTTTGTAGTAGTTCGGCGTTGGCTTTTCGGATCATTCCGTCCAGTTTGGCGGCCCGTTTGTTGGGCATTTTGGAGACCACGGCGTAGGCATTTAGTTCAGGGGCCAGATTTCCGGTAATGGGTACCAGTTCATGATTGCTCAGGTCCAGTTTCATCGTCGGAAGTTTGGTGTTGGGGTAGAACTTTAGCTGGTAATTGCGGCACTCAATATCGTTTTCGATAAAATATTTAAAAGCCTCCTCAATTACATCCAAATCTTCTCCCGATACGCCGGTAATGTAATCAACTGTCAGCTGTTGACCAGCTTCACGGGATTTTGCGCGAATGGTTTTAGTGAGTTCAGGGGTGTTGAAAGGTCGTAGGAAGGTTTTGAGAATTTTTTCTTCGAAGCTCTGAACGCCGAATACAATGGTATCGGACCCCGCCTTACGCATCAGGTGGTAAATCGTGATTGGAAGTCTGGCTAAGGTGATAGGGTGGTGGTAGGCAGTCCAGTTCAGATAATCGTTCATGCCCCTGCCCATGATTTCCTGACAAAACTCGGTGATCCAATCCTCATCGTAAAACATGATGTTGGAATTGGTGAAGGTGAACATAAAGAAGCCCGCCTCTTTGGCCAGATGTTCCAGTTCGTCCACAACCCGTTTGGGCGAATACGTAATCATCTTCTTTTCGTACTGGGGAACCGAGCAGTAAGTGCAGTTAAAAGGGCATCCCCGATTTACATCGAGCCCCTGTGAACCGAAAATAATTTCCATGCCGTACTTTCCCAAATCTTCCGCTTCCATCACTGGTTTGTAGTACTGCTGATAAAAAGTGTTGTATCTAAGGTCCAAAAGAGGGGTGGCCTCGTATTCTTCCTGAGTCAGGGCGATTTTTTCACCGTCTTTTTGATGTCCATTATCGAAAGCCCACAGGCCGTGAACGTCGGTTAGTTTTTCTTTTTGCAGAATTTCATCTGTAATCTTTTCACCCAGTCCCTGCACTACGCCAATCCGTTCCAGGCCATTTTGCATCAGTAATTCCAGCATTTTTTTGGGTTCCGAGTTGGCCAGGGGGCCGCCAAAAAGAAGCTTTTTATCTTTCACTGCTTCTTTCGCTCTTTCGAGGGCGCGCAGAATATGGTTGATGTTCCAGGAGTTGGTGTGAAAACCGATGGTTTGGTACTGCTGAGCGTGACTTTTTAACCAGTCACCCAGTTCTTCGGGGCCGGAGGTGCCGCTTTTTCGTCCGGTGGTGTCGATAACGGAGCAGGTGTAACCGCGTTTATCCAAATAACCTGCGATGCGGTTCAGGCCCAGGTGGTTTTCGGGGGCCGAGTCCATGCCAAGTTCGTTTTTTGAAAAATCGGGGTTGATGAGAAGCAGATCCGCGGGGCCGTTTTGTTTTGGAACGGGACTAAAATCCATTTTTGTTTATTTGCACGCATTATATCAGATTATTTCTTTATTTCCGCTTTAGTACTAGTATCTCTTTTCGGGCATTATACAAATTACTATGAATTTACTAGTAATTTTCATAAGTTTTTTTTATGATGTGGCTTATTAAAGCGCTTCATATTTTTTTGTTCGAACAAATTCATGTTTTTTTGCTAGCAATTTGTATAATGAGTTCTACCGGAGTATGACTCTTGACCGAGATTTATCAAAGGTGGCTAAATCTGGCGCTTTTTTTGAAAAAATGTCATTTGTTCGATTTATTGCTTTGAGGCTTGTATAATAACTGAGCATATTTCTTAACATTAAAAAAATGGATGCTATTCTAGGTTCTTTTGGTTTTCTTACAGGCCTTGCGCCGATTGTCATCGTAATTTTGATCATTAGTATCAGGCAGGTGAACGAATATCAGCGCGGAGTGATGTTTACACTTGGCAAATACACCGGCATGAAGAATCCCGGCTGGAGGATTGTATGGCCGATTATTCAGAAAATGGTCCGTGTAGATCTTCGAACCAAGGTGGTGGATGTTCCTGATCAGGAAGCCATTACCAAAGACAACATTTCCGTCCGCATCAATGCCGTTATCTATTACAAGGTTTCCGACGCGGCTAAGTCCATCATTGAAGTGGAGAATTTTTACTTCGCTGTTTCCCAGCTTGCCCAGACCACCATGCGTAACGCGGTGGGTGAGGTGGATTTGGATGAACTGCTTCGAAATCGTGATGACATTGCGGCCAAGATCAAACTGATTGTCGATAAGGCCAGCGACCCATGGGGAATTCTGGTCGAAACTGTTGAGCTTAAAGACATCGGCCTGCCCGATGATATGAAGCGTACTATGGCCAAAGCGGCCGAAGCGGAACGCGAAAAGAAGGCGGTCATCATCAACTCCGAGGGTGAAGTTGCCGCGGCTGAGAACATGAGGCACGCGGCTGAGACTCTGGCCAAAGCTCCGGGAGCTTTACATTTGCGCACTCTGCAGGCAATCAATGATCTTTCTTCCGATCAGTCCAATACCACCATCTGGATGGTGCCGATTGAGGCGCTCAGGGCTTTAGAAGGAATTGCTGAGCACATGGGGAAGAAATAGAGCTGAAAGCTAGAGGTGTTCTTCGTGGGCTAAATGCTTTGTGTTGATCCAGGGCAAAACGATCAGAGCGATGAGGGAGGTGATGGCGCCCAGCAGGACCGTGATCTGAAGTCCGTTCATTCCCAGATACCCCGCCTGGATGTTCTCGTAAATGATTCCTCCGCTCACTGAACCGAAAACCAGACCGAAGTTCATGATGGAAGCGAAAACGGCAAAGTTCGTACCTTCCAGATTCTTCGGCGTGCTCAGGGCCACGAATTTGAGCAGGGCCAGAAAGGACATCATGTATAAAATGCCCAAAAAGAAATCGAGGAAAAAATTGAGATAAATGATTCCGTCGTAAGTCATCAGCTGGGTCCAGAATTCTTTGCCCCAGCCTATCAGGAAAACCGGGCTGGCGATGAGGGCGGCCACATATTTTATCGGCGCAAAATTACCTATATTGTTGGCGAGGTCCACTTTAGTCAGTCCCAGCTGAGAAAGCCCCAGTAGGCTACTTGCTACAATGGTCCAGAGCAAAACTTTTTTCAGATTCAGCTTATCCAGCCATTTGGCAAAAAGAACAGCCCCGATTAGCCAGCCTACGTACGCCACAACACCAAAATACTGATAGGTTTCCTGATCAATCTGTACCTGATTTAGAAAATAGTCCTGCCAGGGAGCTCCAAAGCTGGGGGTGAATCGCCATAAGAAAGTGAAGATAGCGGCGATAAATATACCTTTGCCGATAACCTTCATGTTCATCAGGTGCCTGAAGTAAAGAATGAACCAGGCGAACCAGACCAGAATGGTGTAAAGCGAACCGGTGGTCATGTTCTGACCTTCACGGGGGTAGAGCAGTAAGATGGTGGCGATGAAGGCGAGCACTGCTCCCGCAATATAAATCGGACTGATGGCGTTGTGGATTTTTAGCTCGGCGCGGTCGGTGATCTTTTTTTCTTTGATCAAAAAGGAAAGCCCAAATGTGATCAGAGGAATGAGGGCGGTGATCAGGAACATTCCACGGATACCTACGATTTCGCGGCCCAGCAGAATACCCGAAAAAAAGGTGGTGACAATGGCACCCACAGTAAGCGCTCCCCAGCAGATGGACTGATAACGGCCAGCCGTCTTTTTGTCAGACTGCTGAACGACCAGGCCGTCACAAATAACGTCGGTAAATCCTAAGCCAATGTTGGCAATCATCAGAGGAATGGCAAAACTGATAAAAGAATTTCCGAATTGCCAAATATAAAGCCAACTGCCCATGGTTATCAGGGGCATGATATGCAGATATGGCCGTCTTCGGTAGCCGGCAATAGGCACGAGGTCCGTCAGAAAGCCGTAAATGGGCTTGATGCTCCACGAGATGGTGGGCAGGGCGGCCAAAACACCCAGTTCGACAAAACTCAGGCCGAGCTCGTTGCGGGTGAACAGAAATTGTGCCAGGGCCGAAATTCCCACCGCGGCCTGCACAAAATAAACCGCGGCAAAGAAAATTTCGTTTTTAGTAATGAAAGGCTGTTTCTTTTTGAAGAAGGGGAATTTGAAATTCATAAATTTTAGCTACATCCGCTTGTTTCACCGCAATCTAAACATTTGTAACAGCTTCCGTTTCGGATCATACATGAACCGCAGTTGTGACACATAGGCGAGTCTTCGGTTTGAAAGGCGGTGGGAGTGGTGAAGATGTTCATTTCGGAACCGACCGCGACAGCTTTTTTGGTAGGCTTTACCTTGGTTCTTTCCAATACTTCAATCAGCTTTTTTTCGTCGGTAGCTTCCTGCCTGTCGGCAGGCAGGCCTTCTTTCAGCTTGATGTCGCCCAGCGTGATGGCCTGTCTTTTGGCCATAGTTCCTTCGTTGTAGGCACGATCTACTAAATCACCATTGTGGTATTTTTTGGCATCTTCTTTGGTCAGGAATTTAATGGCCAGCCAGCGTCCGATGTAGTCCATCATAGATTTGGCAATTGGAATTTCTTTGTTGATGGTCATGCCGGCAGGTTCAAAGCGGGCGTGGGTGAATTTGGAAATCAGCACTTCCAGGGGTACGCCGTACTGAAGATTGAGCGAAATCGAAAGAGCAAGGCTGTCCATAATGCCGGAAAGCGTGGAGCCTTCCTTGCTCATTTTAATGAAGAATTCACCGGGAGTTCCGTCTTCGTAAAGACCTACCGTAAAGTAGCCTTCATGACCGGCAATCGAAAATTTGTGGGTAATAGACTGGCGCTCGTTGGCAAGGCGACGGCGTAGGGGTTTCTTGGTAATTTCCACCTCGGACATCTCTTCCACCTTTTTTGCTTTTTTTTTCTCCTTACTGGATGAATTGAGTGGCTGGGAAAGTTTTGAACCGTCGCGATAAATGGCATTGGCTTTAAGGGCCAGTTTCCAGCTGAGTCTGAAGGCTTCTTTCACTTCTTCCACCGTCGTTTCGTTCGGCATGTTGATGGTTTTGGAAATGGAACCGGACACAAAAGGCTGAACGGTGGCCAGCATTTTGATGTGGCCGGTGGGGTGAATAAACCGTTTTCCTTTATTGCCGCACCGGTTGGCGCAATCGAAGATGGGCAGATGCTCTTCTTTGACGTGAGGCGCTCCTTCGATGGTCATGGTGCCGCAGACGTATTCATTGGCCGCTTCGATTTCCTCATTGGTGAAACCGATTTCTTTCAGCAGGCTGAAGTTTTGGGCATTGTATGTTTCTTTGCTGATCCCCATGCTTTCCAGAAGTTCTTCGCCCAGGCTGTATTTGTTGAAAGCCATATCAATTGTGAAAAGATTGCCCAGCGTTTTTTCGATGGCAATGAGTTTCTCTTCGGTGACCCCTTTTTCTTTCAGGCTTTTCCAGTTGATGAACGGGGCGTCGACGAGTGAGCCGTGGCCAACAATATAATGGGTGATATCCTGGATTTCCTCCTTTTTATAGCCCAGTTTTTTGAGAGCGACCGGGACGGACTGGTTAATAATTTTCATATAACCGCCTCCGGCCAGCTTTTTGAACTTGACCAAAGCGAAGTCGGGTTCGACGCCGGTGGTGTCACAGTCCATAACAAGACCAATGGTTCCGGTGGGCGCGATGACCGTGACCTGCGCGTTGCGGTAGCCGTATTTTTCACCTGCCTCCAGGGCTTCATCCCAGACTTTTAAAGCCATTTTATGTAAGTCAGCAGGGCAATCCTTTTCTTTGAGGCCTACCGGGGTGATTTCGAGTTTTTCGTATTCGTTTGCCGGTACATTGTAGGCGGCCCTCCGATGGTTGCGGATTACGCGGAGCATGTCGTCTTTGTTGTGCTCATAGCGTTCAAAAGGCCCGAAAGCATTGGCCATTTCGGCCGAAGTTTCGTAAGATTTACCGGTGAGGATGGCGGTTACGGCGCCGGCGACGGCGCGTCCTTTGTCGCTGTCGTAAGGGATTCCCATAAGCATTAAAACGGTGCCGATGTTGGCGTAGCCCAGGCCGAGCGTGCGGTACTGAAAACTTTTTTTGGCGATCTCGTAACTGGGGAACTGGGCCATGAGCACGCTGATTTCCAGGGTGATGGTCCAGAGCCGGATGGCGTGGAGCATGGCGGGCAGGTCGAAGTCACTTTTTTCGACATTGAAGAACTTTAACAGGTTGAGGGAGGCCAGGTTGCAGGCGGTGTCGTCTAAGAACATGTACTCACTGCATGGGTTGGAGGCGTTGATGCGGCCGTCTTTGGGGCAGGTGTGCCATTCGTTGATTGTGGTGTCGAACTGCAGGCCGGGGTCGGCGCAGGCCCAGGCGGCAAAACCGATCTGGTCCCAGAGTTTTCGGGCATTGACCTTTTTAAAGGGCTTCCAGTCGGTGCGGCCGATTAAATCAAAGTCTTCGTTGTTCTCGACGGCCCGCATGAATTTATTGGAAATGCGCACGCTGTTATTGGAATTCTGGCCGGAAACCGTGGCGTAAGCATCGCCATTGAAATCGCTGGAATATCCCGCTTCGATCAGGGCGGCCACCTTCTTTTCCTCTTCCACTTTCCAGTTGATGAAGGACTCGATTTCGGGGTGGTCGATGTTGAGGCAGACCATTTTGGCGGCGCGGCGGGTAGTTCCGCCCGACTTGATAGCGCCGGCGGCGCGGTCTCCGATTTTAAGGAAAGACATAAGACCGGAAGAGATACCACCGCCGGAGAGCTTTTCGCCTTCGCCGCGCAGGGCGGAAAAGTTGGTGCCGGTACCAGAACCGTACTTAAACAGGCGTGCTTCGCGGGTCCAGAGGTCCATGATACCGCCCTCGTTGACCAGATCATCTTTGACGGACTGGATAAAGCAGGCATGGGGCTGTGGATGGGTGTAGGAATCCTCGGATTTTTTGATTTCGCCGGTTTTCGGGTCGGCGTAAAAGTGCCCCTGAGCCGGTCCGTTGATGCCGTAGGCGGAAAAAATGCCCGTATTGAACCACTGAGGTGAATTCGGAGCGGACATTTGATGGATGAGCATATAGTTCATTTCGGCTTCGTAGGTGTCGGCGGATTCTTTAGAGTCAAAGTAACCGTTTTCCTCTCCCCATTTCCTCCAGCAGCCGGTCATGCGGCCGATGACCTGGTCGGCGCCCTTTTCGGGGCCGGTGACCACCTTGCCGTTGGAATCTTTCAGGATTTTTCCGCCTTCGTCGTATTGGGGAACGCCTGCTTTCCGGGCATATTTGGAAGCGATGATATCGCTCGCGTTCTGGGACCAGCTCCTTGGAGTTTTAAACCCTTTCATCTCAAAGACCAGCGAGCCGTCTTGTTTGGTGATACGGCAGTCGCGTGATACATATTCGATTTCCCTGAGGGGATCTTTTCCTTTGCTGGTAAAAAAACGACTAATGGCGAGTGCTTTTGTCTGGCCTTGTTTTTTCATTTTTTTCCGGGGGGTTAATAAGTACTTTGGGGGGCCGCTTATAAAAGAAGGGGACATCAAACAGGACGGAAAACAAAAGGGGGTCCAAAAAAGGGTTTTCACCCAGTCAATACTTCTTTTTTAATTGTGGAAATATTTTTATTTTTGATGCTGAGGTCAGGTTACGGAAAACGCGGGCAAAGTGTCAAATAAAATTTATTGACGTTTTACCATATCTTGTATAAATATTATTTCACAGGCACAAGATATAGTGATTTTATGATTTTAGTGATTACCGGAAACGGCAAAGGAAAGACCACAAGCGCGCTCGGCACGGCCCTGAGGGCTTGCGGATGGGAAAAGAAGGTGGCGATTGCCTTTTTTGACAAGGGTGGAAGCCATTACGGTGAAGAAAATATTTTTCAGATTTTGCAAGAAAAAATCCATATATTGCGTTTCGGTCTGAAAAGGTTTGACGAAATGAAAAAGACCTTTCGTTTTGAGAATACGGAAGAGGATAAAAAAGAGGCGGAAAGGGCTCTGGAGGCGGTCCGAAAGCTTCTGCCACAGGGGTATTTTCTGATTGTCTGCGATGAAATTATCAACTGCCTCAATCTCGGAATGCTTGACGGGGCGGCTGTTGAAGCCTGTATAAATGACTGTCCGCCGGAGACACACCTTATATTAACGGGACGGAACTGTCCTGACTGGCTCCGGGACAAGGCGGATCTGGTATCGGAAATTGCGGACGAAAAACATTACTTCGTGAAAGGGAAGGACGCGATAAAGGGGCTGGATTACTGATTGATTAATGCTATCAAATTCCGTAGGGATTTCGGATGATAATTAGTTAGCGGACGTTGCGCGCGTTTGATCCTTTATCTAAACAAAATCTAATACAGGTGCACCCTAAGCTACCCTGCGAAGTAGGGCCATATTAACGTTAGAGGAAGTATTTTAACTATGTAGTGTTTGAGGTGGTCCCCTTACCCTGGACAGATTTTAGCGTGAGCTAAGGTAGTTTTGGGTGATAAATTTCAGCAGGTGTTTTGTAGTCATGTGCCTGATGAGGACGCCGGTAGTTGTAGAAATGAAAGTAGGCGTTAAGACTCT
>JAHJFD010000046.1 GCA_018825145.1 Patescibacteria group bacterium | reverse complement strand
GTAGGCGGAGCCCCGAGTGCCGTGGGAATCATACGCGTTAAGAAGGTCATCATAAATAAAATTAAAATGTGAAAAAAGTCGGGTTAATCGTGTAAAGAATCACCGAGGCTGTGAACCATAAGATCATACCGACCAGCGCCTTTATAATCATATTCTTGCCCTCCGTGTATTTGTCGGAACCGGCGGACGTGGACATACGGATTCCGCCGATAATGGCTACCAGAACCACAAAAGCAACAATCAGCCCTGACAGGAAATTATAAACCAGGCCCAGGTAATTATATACAATACCGAATGGCCCCTGAGTCTCCTTTCCTTCCTCGTAGGCCAAAATTGCCTGAAACGGACCCTGATCATCGCCGACAATTGCCTCTCCGTACCAAAGGGTAGTTTCACAAAGCACTGTCTTACTTGGACATTTATTAGCTTTAGCCTTCTGTTCCGCCTGCTCTTTTGAGTCACCCTTCGCACCTGCATTAGGATTAGGCGAACAACTCACTTTAAAAAGATCATATCCCGGCTTTCCGCCTATCGGTTCCTGCAGGAAAAGACAATTAAAAGGGGTATTACGGCAGGGGCTTTCTTCCGGTGAGCCAGACTCGCACTCGGATGGCGAGTCCGCGCATGGCGGAAAGCCCAGGTCCTTGGTGTTCTCAGGCGCGCAGCGGCTTTTAAAGCTGGCCTCAGAGGGGCTATTGGGCTCACTGCCATACGCAACCGCCTGCACCAGCAAAATAGTAATAAGCGCAAGACCTGATTTTTTTAAAAAAGACTTAACCATAAATACTGGTAATAAGCAGCTGAACCAGCGCCACTAAGATATAAGCAAGCAGGGTAATCGTTAAGCCGATCAGCGAAAATTTCGCGAAGCCCTTTCCCTTATTGTACATATTTTCGTCTCCGCCGGAAGCCAGCATCATAAAGCCGCCCACAGAAAGCATAAGGACAGCCAGTGACCCGATTACCGCGGCCAGAAAACCGATAATTTTTTCGAAGAAATAATTGATACCCTGACGGATCCAGCCCTGCCGCGTCGTCCCCTTAATTCCCTCGTGTGTGATCGCGCCCAGATCGAACATAAAGCTGGGGTCATCAATGGTTTCTCCCGGCTCTGAGTCTTCAGCATAGGTAACAGGTACATATGACAAAAAACACACAGGCATTACCTGAAGCCCGATTATCAGCACCAAAGCGATCATTATCTTTTTAAGCATGTATTTTTATTTTTTTACGCTTTCAGCTTATCAAAACTAGTCCTCCTGGGCAATCATTCTTTTAACGGGTTCACCGAGCTTCAGCTTAAGCTCGCCACCGGGCTCCGAAAAGCTTCCCGGCCGGTCGATAACAGGGATATCAGCCTCCACCGCCACTCCGCCCTCGGTTATGCGGATCACGTCCTTATCGATTTTACCGTACTCTTTTCCGGCATTGTTGTAGGCATTCACAGTAGTGGACAGGTGGCTTCCCACCTTATTCATGTGGTCCTGATAAGCATTCAGATGCCGGCCCAGTTCCCCTACTCTTTTCTGAATTTCAACAGCCTGCTTTTCAATGGTTAGCGCCTTTAGCGCCTGCATCACCGTCTGCAGATAAGCGTAAAAAGTCATGGGCGAAACCAGGATCACATGTTTTTTAAAGGCGTATTCAATCAGATCATGCGTGTTTACGTCCAGCGTGCCGATTTTTTGGCTTAAAAGATTGTAAAACACCCCATCAGCCGGAATAAACATAAAGGCGAAGTCTGTCGTGTTCTCGTCCAGCCGGACGTATTTGCTTGTTTCGTCGATGCGCTTTTTCAGATCCGACTTAAATTCCTTTTCAAGTTTTTCCCTTTGAGCTTCAGACTTTTCTTCCATCATGGCATTGTAATTCTCCAGTGAAAACTTGGCGTCGACCGGAATGACCTTGTCGCGCACAAAAATTGCCGCGTCCACCACTTCGCCGTTCTTAAACCCGTACTGCATTTTAAAATGAGTGGGCGGCAGTTGGTTGGAAAGCAGATTTTCCAGAAAAAACTCGCCCAGAATCCCCCGCTGTTTTGGGTTCTTCAGAATATTCTCGAGACTCTTCATCTGTTCCGTAAAACCAAGAACCTGCTTGCTGGTAGCTTCCATTTTGGTTAAGCTCTCGGCAACGGCCTTACTCCCGTCCTGAACGTCTTTTACCATTTTCACGGTCGTCGCGAACTGCTTTTGAAGTGACTCGGAAAGAACGTCACGGCTCTTATTGAGCTGCTCATTAAGCGTCCTGTCCTGAGCCTGAATCCCCTTCTGAATCTCGAAGAGGTGCTTCTGCAGCATTTCCATTGCCTGATCTTCTTTCGGTTTTTCAAGCCGATGAAGAATCCTGTAGCCGATGTAGGCGATAGCGCCGAGGCCGATGATGAGAAGTATAGTATTCAGATCCACTTTTTATAATTTAACACAAATACGGGATGAATTCATTGTAAACTCATTTTAGTGAACGTTTGTTTACCTGTCAAATCATTTATGCCCGGCAATACTTTGGTCCACCGCATCTCTTGTTGCCTCGGAAACACCAAGCTGTTCTTTCATTAAGGTGAAATCAGACGGATGCATCATTACTTCCCACAAGCTAAGTACCCTTATTATGGCATCTCTGTTACTAAGCTGTTTCTCAAGATAATACTGATTCGTCGATGTGTCCCGGCTGAGCGTGCGGGTAGTCTCACCCTCCGAGTCCGTGTACGTGAACACAGCGCGCACCAGACGACGCTGATACTCTTCTCTCAGTTCAACTCTGTCCAGCAGCCTTCGCCTGTCACCGCTCCACCGCAAAACATTGTCGGGAATAGGCTTTATATCGCAGTTACTCATACCTAAACAAGATTCTGGTTAATAGATAGGAGAAGTATTTTAACACACTTCCGCAAACTATTCATCCAGACGGAGGCCCGTGCAACGCCAGTTGATTTCAGTGGAGCCGTCTTCGGACACCACGCAGGCCGGATTACAGCCTTCTTTCACGGTGTTCAGATTGGCGTCGAACCACCAGGTTTTGCTGTTTTCGTTGTAAAAGCCGGACTCAAGGGTCTCTCCGCCCTTTATGCACTCGCTTTCCGCGATCTGTTTAGCCTCTGACTCGGTCAACACGGAACCAACAACCTGCACACTCGTTGGAATTGTTGTATTAGTCGTTGGTGGTATGACCCGAGCTGGCAGTGACGGCGGCCCAGGAAGCTTATCAACTGTTTTACACCCTGCCAAAAACAAGGTGCCGGTAATAAAGGCAATTGAAAGTATTTTATTTTTCATATTAATGTTGGTTATAACAAAAACATACTACGCTATATTTTTCTTTTTTTAAACCAGGTAATCAAAAATAAAATTCCTATAAGAAATGCCGGCCCTGCGATGATGACTGACCAGGAAAGCATATACCATTCAAATCGGGAACTCACGACAGAGCCCTACTCGGTTAATTCCCCGCTATCACAGTGGCTGGTAATTACTCGAACCCCTCACACCTCCGCCCGATCACAAATCTTGTTGTAAGGACAGAACCCGCACACGAATTTTGACGGCGTGGGAGCGAAGTCGGATTTATTGATTTTGTCGGCCGTTTCGATAAGTTCACTCTTCATTCCGTCAAGATTCAATCGGCAATTGCTTCAAAATAACACTTCTCACAATAGATAATGTACGGGGAGCTTTCGGAGTAAGTAGTCTTGAAGCCAGTACCGCATTTGGCACATTTCCGATTGTACAGTTTATGCTCGTTCCTGAGCCCTTTTCGCCGATTCCTGCGGCACTCGTGACAGTGGTCGGGCGTGGGGAGATGTTTGGTAGCATAGAAGGCCGCCTCCTGAGGGATGATCAGAAAGGTCTTCTTACATTTCTTGCATGATTTAGTGATCGATTCAGGCATTCTTAAAAGATTAACCGATATGTTTCCAGTAACAGTCCAGACAGTAAACGATGTATGGGCTGTCCGGAGGGTACGTGGAAATAAGTGTACTTTTGCAGCTGTCACACTTTCGTTTGTACATGGTACGATCGTTGCGGAGGCGGGTGCGCTGCATATTACGGCACTCGGGACACTTAACGGGATACATGATATCCATTTCGTCATAAAATTTGACCTCGGCATCGACCAGCTCAAAGCCCTCGCCACAAACCACACACTGACGGGCCCGCTGGGTCTTCGGACAGAAGATCGGCTCCTCATCAGGATTCTTGTTTAAAAGGTCGTAGATTGAGTAGATTCCCCTACTTTTCAGATCCTCGCTGATCTTTTTTGTCGTCTCCCGATAAAATCCCTCCTCCACCTTCTGGTTCAAAATATAGTAACCGTCTTCCTTTTTATCCAGGTAATGACACCCGAACAGGTTCTTCGAATTAAAAGAGTTGGTAGTGTACTGGCAGTCTTTGAGGTAGCCACACCAGTACAGGTGCCTGCAGTTGAAGGAGTAATGCGCGAGGCAGACGTCGTAACAAAGCTCAAGACCTGTGGGTACCGGCCCGCAGTCCCAGCTGTCGGTCGTGCCTTTATCGAGGTTGGCCTGAAAAATATAACCGCTGTCTTCCGAATGGCGCGTATCAAAACACCGGTAACAGTTTTTGCTGTGGTAAATGTAATCCCCCGAGCAGTCCTGCGTGTCGAACTGGTGAACAAACATCCGTGGAACTTTCCGCTTTAATTCCTCTAATCGTTGATCCAATAGAGTGATGATTTCGGGCTTAGAGGTATCTAGCGTCTGAAGAGCCTTCTCGTACTCTTCTTCTGTCTTCTGCTGGTTGAAGATGCAGTATTCCTTGTCCCGCAGGCCGACACAGCCGATACAATGCCGGCACCGCCGTAAATCGTAAGAGAAATGGATATCCTCGCAGTTCGTGCAATCCTGAGAGAAGTTGGAATTATAGCAGTTCAGGCAGTCCACGCACTCGTAACACAGTTCGCAGGACTCACAAAAAGCGCAATCCACCGAGTTTGTCAGAGCCCGGCTATCTTCGCAGTAGTACGTGTCCCGGCAATTGCCGGAATTGAAGCACATATAACAGTCTCTGGAGACCGTAATGATGTCACCGTAATCACAGTTCTCGCTCGCCCGCGTCCATGACCCGCACTGGGGCGACTTGAGGTAAAGATCGCGGAAGTCTTTGATGAAAGTTGAGAGATTGATGATTATTGCTTATTACAAATAGCGAATTTAATCCGGCGTAACACCAAACATTCGCCCGAGTATTGAATGAGCCTCCAACATCAAAAAAAGGACAACAGATGCGATCACAAATCTTGTAATAACATAGAATAACTTGCGCCAGATCGTCTTCTGCGGTTTACCGTCAGGTAGAATGAGATGGACAAAGGCCTGTGGAACGGAAGCGAAATAGGCAGTCCAGATTGCGATATATATGAGGAAAAGAATAGGCCCCCGCTCCTTTGATGTAGCGAAAATATAAAGCCAATACGCCAATGAAATTGCAGATGTTGAGATCAGAATAGGGTACAACAAATCCCGTAAACGCCTTACCGGTCGGATCGAATAGAATATCGTAGCAACCAGAATAATCAGTAGAGCCGACGGAAAAAAGAACAATTGTGCTAACGCCCAGAAACCAAAATGCAGAAATTCCGAACGGTTCACAACTTCCCCGATCGATTCCGCAAAAAAATTCATCGTGGTGTAAAGGATTATAAGGATACACAAAATAACAGCCAATGTACTTCTTAATTGGGAAAATGCTTTATGTATCAAAGCCAAGAGCTTTTTTTGGGAGAATTGAGTCATCACTTAGTCGTTAAAATTCAGTTTAAATTCTAACATATGTACCTTTCTATTTTTTGATCTTCCTTATTTGAGATGCAGTAAAATCCATATATATTTTACGCTACACCTCCGCTCTGTCACATATCTTGTTGTACGGACAGAACCCGCACACGAATTTTGACGGCGTGGGAGCGAAGTCGGACTTGTTGATCTGGTCGGCGGTTTCGATGATATCACCCTTCATTTTATCCAGCTTCTCAGAATCGGGTTCCGTCGACACTTTTAGGTCATCGTCGAGAAAATAAAGGGTCAGTTTGCTGGCCGGCAGGCCAAAACAGTCACGGGCCGCCAGAGCATAGATCATCAGTTGTTGGTCTTTATCCACATCCTTCTGGCTTTTGGACTTGCCGGACTTATAATCGATTACTTCCAGCGTCCCGTCCGGCAGGCGGTCAGCGCGGTCAATACGGCCGGTAATCGTATAATCCCCCATCTTCAGCTTGAAGCCTTTTTCCAGAAATTCAATGCGGCTGACCTCGTTTTTGAAATGCTCGTGGAACTTCGTCAGGATTTCCTTTCCGCGCTTCTTCAGAGTTTCCATGTGGGCCTTGGATTCATAGCCCGCCGGAATCCATTTCTCGTCAAAAATCTTCAGGAGTTTATAAAGGGTTAGGTCTTCCTCGTAAGCTTCAAACAACGAAGCCTGTTTGCTCTGGGTAACCAGCGTATAGAACTCGTTAAGGGTGTTATGAAGGCTGGAACCGAAGCTCGTGGCGCCATTCGGGGGCTGAGGGATTTTTAATAGGTAATTGTATTCAAACTTCCGGGGGCAGTCTTCAAAACTGGAAAGGGCGGAGTAACTGAATCGGGTCAGTGGTTCGCGGTGTTCCAGCTGGGCGCTTAAGGGGAGGTCGACGGATTCGGGCTTGAGGAAGCGCTGGACGCCCTCAGCCGTCTTTTCGATTTTTACGGGAATCCGGTCAGCGATCTCCTGTACAAACACACTCGGCTTTTTGGGCCGCGGGTTCTGGGAATTTGAGGAGGAATAAAAGTCGCTGTATAAAAGGTGCAGGTTTTCTTTGGCGCGAGTTACGGCCACGTAAAACAGCCGGCGTTCCTCCTCCAGATGGAAGTCCCTTTCCGTCAGGATTTCGGAAATAAGCTCGGGCGGCACTTCAATCGTATCCCCGCGGTTGTCCGATGGGAATCGGCGGGCGGCCAGGCTGGGCAAAAAGACTGTATGAAATTCAAGGCCTTTGGCCCCATGCACCGTACTGATCTGAACGCCGTCAATTCCGCCAATGTCGAATCGCGCGGCGGGGTTCTCGCCCGCTTCCTCGGCCAGATTCAGGTACTCCACAAAGCTGACCACAGTAGCATCCTCGCTTTCGCGTTCAAACTGATGGATACGCCCGAAAAATGATGCGATATTGGTGATCTTTTCCTCGGCCTCGATCGTGTTTTTGGAAAGCAGGGTTTCATAGAGCCCGCAGTCCTGCGTAAACTTAAAAAGGACTTCGCCGGCCGTGTGCTCTTTGGAATATTCAATGAGTTCGCTCAGAATTTTGGCGAGATGTTTGGTCTCGGAGCTGTTTTTGACCAGCGACCACAGGCTCTGGAACTTCTTTTTGCTCTGGTCGATCAGGTTTACGATGCTCTGCATGTGTAGTTTCCAGTAATCCATCCGAAGTACCCGGAAAAACGAAATATCATCAGTTGGGTTCGCGACAACGCGAAGCAGGCTGATCAGCTCTTTGACCTCGTCTTTGCCGTAAAGCCCGCGTTCGGACAGGAACTGGTACGGAATGTTCTCTTTCTTCAGGGCGTCGACAAAAGGCTTAGAGTAGGCGTTCGCGCGAACCAGTATGGCGATCTGCGAAAGAGGGCAAGTGGCCAGCTTGATCTCTTCCAGCACGTAAGCCACTTCCTGATCTACGGTGGTGCAGTGAACCAGCTTCACGCTGTCATCCTTCCCTTCCGACTGGGCCTTCAGTTGCTTATTGATTTTTGACTTCACCTCCAGGCGGTCGGGGTTGTTGTTCTGAATCGAGGCGTAGGCCAGATCGAGGATTTTCTGGTTCGACCGGTAGTTCCGGGTAATGACCACCTTTTTTAAATCAGGATACTTTTCCTCAAACTGCAAGATGTTCGAAATGGCGGCTCCGCGGAACTTGTAAATGGATTGGTCGTCGTCCCCCACTACCATTAGATTCCGGTGCTTCCCGGCAATGAGATCAACAATATGATTCTGGGCGATATTGGTGTCCTGATACTCGTCTACCAATATATAGAGGTATTTCTGCCGGAGGTATTTCAGGATGTTCGGACGGCCGTTCAAAAGCTCGATCACCTTAAACTGCAGATCGGCAAAATCAAGGAAATCGTTTTTGGCCATCAGCGACTGGTGTTTTTCATAGGCGCCAGCCAGTTCCAGCATCTTACGGGCATCCAGTTTTTCCTCATCATTCTGCGCTTTCAGAGCCTTTTCGGAGGCAAAATGGCGGAAGTCTTCCACGGTAATAACCTCGTCTTTGATGCGCCCGAAAAATTTGACCAGACTTTCGATAAATTTGGTCGGGTTGCCGGACGGAAGGTAATAACTGAGTTCAAAGTCAAAAAGATGCTCCTTTAAAAACTTCCACTGGTTCACGCCCTCAAGCAGTTTAAAGCCTGGTGAAAGGCCGATATCGATACCGTACTGGCGCAAAATCTTTTCGCAGAAAGAATGAAAAGTCGAAACCTGAATAGACTCGTAGCCGATAGGCATTCGTTCATCCAGACGGGCCTCCATTTCACCGGCCGCCTTTTCAGTAAAAGTCAGGGCCAGTATCGCATTTGGTGAACAACTTTTTTGTTCAATTAAATGCGCTATCCGTTCAGTAATAACACGGGTTTTACCAGTCCCCGCACCCGCTATTACCAGCATGGGTCCGTCCTTATGTTCGACTGCCTGCTTCTGTGCGTCATTGAGTTCAATCACGCAGACATGATACTAGCCCGAAGTCTATTTGTCTGCCTTCTTTTTAGCAGGAGCCTTCTTCTTGGCAGCAGGTTTCTTCTTAGGCTTCTCCTCCTTCTCTTCGACTTCTTCCTCTAATTTCTCCACCTTTTCTTTCTTGGCCGCAGCCTTCTTCTTTGGTTTCTCTTCGGCTTCTTCCTTCACCTCTGCAACAGCAGCCTTTTCCTCTTCTTTCTCTGTAATTTTCTCTTCAGCCTTCACACTCTTCTTCTTAGCGGCTTTGCTTTTGCCGCTCTTCAGAGAAAGACCGATACGATGTTCGTCGCGGTCGATGTTAATAACTTCAGCTTCGACTTCCTGACCGACATCCAAAAAGTCTGCAGGATCTTCAACTTTCTGATCGGAAATCTCAGAAAGATGTATTAAGCCGTTGATATCGTCCTCCAACTGTACAAAAGCGCCAAAAGGCGAAAAGCGGTTGATGGTTCCTTTGACTTTGGAACCGATAGGATATTTCTCTTCAATCACGGACCAGGGATCAGGAATCAGACGCTTCATAGAAAGCGATAACTTCTCATTTTCGATACCGATGATCTCAACCTCCACCTCATCACCGACTTTGGCATACTGGTGAGGATTGGAAACATGTCCCCAGGCAATCTCCGAAATATGGACCAGTCCTTCAAGGCCGTCAAAGGTAACAAATATACCGAACTTAACCACGCCGGAAACACGCCCCTTAACGCGGTCTCCGACTTTAAGCTCGCCAAGAGAAGCCTTAGCTTTGCCCTGCTGAGCGGCGCGCTCAGAGAGTATCATCTTGCCTGTACCGCGATCCAGATTGATAATCTTGACATTAAGCTTGATCCCGACCAATTTCTGAAGTCTGGAAAGAATTTGGGTGCTGTTCGCATCCTCCACTCTCGGGTAATGAGCTGGTGCCAGCTGAGAAACAGGAATAAAGCCCTTTATGCCGTCAACGTCAATCATAAGGCCCCCTTTGTTGGCTTCCGCGATAGTGACATCAATAATATCGCCGTCTTTATAAGCCTTATCAAAACGATCCCAGGTAGTCGTTTGAGCGGCGCGTTTTAAAGAAAGGACTACCATGCCATCTTCGTTCTCTTCTTCAATCACAACCGTTTTTACTTCATCACCCTCTTTCAGATCACTGATCGTGTCACTGCTGTCATGCGTCTCACGGCCGCTGGAGATACCAACCGCCACTCCATTAAGGTCAACTACCAATCGGTTTTTCGCAACACTGACCACCTTGCCGGTGATAACAGCACCAAGTTTGGGCTTTTCAAAATCCACTGAACTGTTCAGCAGATCTTCCATAGAAATATTGTCGTCGGTTATTTTAAACATAAGCAAAAATTAAGCAGTCTGGTTAATATTAATCGCAAGGCGGCTTCTTACTCTCTGCATAAAGAGGAAGCATCCACATTGCCAGACCATTTTACCGCTTTATTTATAGAAGTCAACATCTAGCTGCTAACAATTAAACCGCCATCAACCCTGTAAACTGTATGCGCCGCGGGCAATGCGTCAATAAATTCCCTATGCGTTGTTGTCAGAAAAGTCTGACTTTTTCCAGTGGCGTTAAACAGATACTTCTGACGTTCCGCATCCAGTTCCGAGAACACGTCATCCAAAAGCAGAATCGGGTCATCACCGGTACGCTCCCTGATCAGGTCGATTTCCGCGAATTTAAGGGCTAAAACCAGGCTTCTCCATTCGCCGCGGGAAGCAAAAAAAGCCATATCTTTTCCGCCCAATAGGAATTTCAGATCATCGCGGTGCGGTCCCAGACGCGTCTGACAGACGGCAAGATCACGCCTTCGGCCGTTCCTATATAAATCCCCGAGTTCTTTGGGTTTAACGCCGCGAACTTCGGATTCATAAACGATTGTCACCTCGGCATCGGACTTTGAAATCTCACGGTAGTGCCGTCTGACCAATTCCTGCAAGTGATTAATCAGATCTTCCCGTTCCTGCGCGATAAAAGATCCAAGCTGAGCGAGCTTTTCATCCCAGAACTCAAGTTCATCGGTATCGGCTCTGCCTTCCGCTATTGCCTTCAGTAAAGAATTGCGCTGCCGGCAGGCATCATTATAGTCCATCAGCTTATCCAGGTAGCCCCGATTGAGCTGGGAAAGAACGATGTCAAGATAACGCCGGCGCAGTTTGGGTGCAAAAGACATAGAAGCCAGATCATCCGGCGAAAAAAACACCGCCCTCATGTTCCCTATAAACTCAGGCGCCGACTTTTTGAGGCCATTCACTTTAAGGACCTTCTGGGCGGGTCTCGCCGTGACGATCACTTCCAATTTTTCATTGTCCGTGTCAACCTTTACGCTGGAAAATTCCTCTTCAAAACCAACTAAATCTGAATTGGTTCGGGTACGAAAAGACTTGGAGAGACTGCAGAGGTAAATCGCCTCCAGAATATTTGTCTTTCCCTGCCCGTTAGACCCAACAAAAGCGTGAATCGGAACACCCTCTTCAAAAGTGAGATCCACCACCTTAAGATTACGGAAACCTTTGATTTTGATGCCCTGAATCCTCATACAAGGTTGATTTTTTCGCTAAACTTTGCTATAATTATAGGATTTTCTTAGTCAGGAATCAAAACAAATGTCAAAAAGAAAAAACGCCTTTCAGATTAGTAAAATAAATAGACGAAAAAAGTCTCAGGAGCCAGGCTTCCTGCGAAAGGTAAAACACTGGATCCATCAGTACGATCAGCATTTCAGGCACGCCGCCCTGGTTATTCTGGTAATCCTGGCATCCCTCTTCGTCTATTACTTTCAGCAAACTGGCGGCTATTTGTTTAAGGCGAGCGTTCTTGAGGCTCCCACGCCTTTCACCGGAACAGTTTCCCCTGTCGATAAAGTGCCGGACTGGACTAACTGGGGCGGAAACAATAACACAACAATCTACAGTTCTGTCAGCGCCAATCTGCTGGTGGCCCTGCCAAGCTATGACCTACAGCAGATGCAATTCCCGGACACTAATTTACAATGGGGTAATTCGTCTCACGACAAAATCAGAAACGCAAAAATTACTTATCCGGTCGTTTATTTAGGAAATTACCAGCTGGATCATCAGGAATACAGCGGTTCACATCCGGCCGTCGACATCAAGATGCCTATCGGAACACCGATAAAAAGCATCGCGAACGGACGCGTCGTGAAAGTATCAATGCAGAATTCCGGTTTCGGACATCATGTGGTAATCGAACATCGCAATGTTCCCGATATAAGCGATCCCAACAAGAAAGTCACCATTTATTCAGCCTACAACCACATGGATGAGATTCATGTGAGCGAGGGGCAGACAGTGGGCAAAGGACAGCTGATCGGAACCAGCGGAGACACCGGAACGGCGACCACTCCGCACCTGCATTTCCAGATCGATCGTGACACGGCCCCATGGCATCCATACTGGCCATTTACATCGGCTGAATCCCAGACTGCGGGTCTGAGCTTCTTCGAAGCTGTGAACGCCGGACTCGGCCTTTCCAATGCAAAACAATATACAATCAACCCAATGCTATATGTATCAAAATATCTTAACTACAGTGGTAGCAATGTCGATAGCGGGGCTGACGATTTTGCAGATGATAACAATGGTGTATCTGGTAACGATTCTCAGCAGGATGGTAAGAAGAACACGGAGAAAAATCCACCGGACACTAATAAAAAACCGGTAGAAGAAACCACTGTTGAAGTGGTTCAGCCCGGAAACGAAAGCTCAAAAGTCGATACCAGCCTTTTTGCCTTCAGTATCACCGGTGAATCGGTCAGCATGATAAATAACGGCGTGACCATCACGGCGACCGACAAGCTGGGGCAGATCGCCAGAATGTCGGACAACGACGAAGTTCCCGTAAACGTCTATGGAGTCGGGCGACTTTCAAAAAAATCCTTCAGAAAGGCAGATTTCAAAAATAACAGCATACAATTCATCGTCAACAGCTCCGAAACAGGCACCGCCAAGGTGGAAGTCGGAAAAACCGTACACGAAGTCGGTTTTATCGAACAGGTTCAGCCTGTCAGCAGTCTTCGTGTGGAAAGCGACGGAAATCACCAGAAGGGACAGGTTGAAGTTATAAAGCTTGTAGCTCTCGATCAGGATGGTAGTCCCACACCGGTTGTAAACTTCAGCGGCAGCATCAATGTGACAACCAAGCAGGGGCATGCGGAATTTACGCCCAATCAATTGTCCGCTAATGACTTTAGAAACGGCGTGGCCGAAATCCGAATGATAAGTCAGACGGAAGACCCAATAGTCATACGTGCCCAAAATGGCGCTATCGTCGGAATAAGCGATACGATCTACCGGGAAGACAGACAGCAATTCGCTGACGTCAATAAATCGCATGCCAACTATGAAGCAATCAAATACTTACAGGAGCAAGGCATTATTAGCGGATACTCTGATGGTACTTTTAAGCCCGGTAATACAGTCAACCGCGCAGAGGCGCTAAAAATGCTGATGCTCGCCTTCGATCTTCAGGCAGGACCGGGCGGCGCATTGCCTTTCAGCGATACGGACGATTCGGCCTGGTACGCCGGTACACTTGCCACAGCCCTTGAAAAAGCAATTGTAAAAGGGTATGACGACGGCACTTTCAGGCCGGCTAATACCGTGAATAAGGCTGAATATCTAAAAATGATCTTCCTGACCGGCGGTATTTCGCCCGGCGAAAATCTGGCAGCAAATCCCTACAACGATGTACCAAAAGACGCATGGTACGCTCCATACGCCTACCTTACCAACAAAATGAATTTGCTCAGCGTTAGTAATGACCGCCTGAGCGCCGGCAGCGGTATGACCCGCGGCGACGTGGCTGAAACGATTTACCGATTAAAATATATTCAGGACCACAACCTGGTAACTTACCAGAATTAAGGGGTAAAAAACTCTTCTCATAAAGCATGTCTTATGGTAAGATTTTTTTTGAACAAAAAAATAAATCTTAACAGAAACAAAATGATTAAAAAGCTGTTTACTATAAAAAAGCGTGCCAGGAATACGGAGCTCGTCCTTTGGTTTAAGGAGCTTGGTATTAAAGATGTCCCGCTGGTGGGCGGCAAGAACGCTTCACTGGGTGAAATGTTTCAGAAGCTGACAAAGAAAAAAGTAAGAATCCCGAATGGCTTCGCGATAACGGCTTATGCTTACCACTACTTTACCGAAAAGGCGGGAATTAAAGATGACATTAAACGGATCCTCAAAGGGCTTAACCCGCAAGACATTTCCGATTTACAGGATAAAGGGCACAAAGTTCGTCAGACAATTCTGAACGCCACTTTCCCCGAAGATCTGAATGAAGCGATCATCAAGGCTTACCGTCAGATGGAAAGAATGTACGGAAAACACTGTGACACGGCCGTTCGCTCTTCAGCTACCGCCGAGGATCTGCCTGATGCTTCCTTTGCCGGACAACAAGAGACCTTCCTGAATATCCGCGGCGACCACGACCTTCTGGAGGCCTGCAAAAAATGTTTCGCTTCACTTTTTACCGACCGCGCCATCGCCTACCGTGAAGAAAAGGGCTACGACCATTTCACGATTGGACTTTCCATCGCAGTACAGAAGATGGTCCGCTCGGACATCGCGTCAAGCGGGGTCATGTTTTCCATCGATACCGAAAGCGGATTTAAAGACGCCGTGCTAATCAATGCCGCATATGGTCTTGGCGAGAACGTGGTTCAGGGGGCGGTCAATCCGGATGAATTCTACGTTTTCAAACCAACTCTCAAGGAAGGTTACAAACCCATCCTGACCAAGAGACTCGGTGAGAAGGGTATCAAGATGATCTACTCCGAGGGCGGATCCAAATCCCCTACCCGCAACGTACCCGTCGATAAGAATATGAGAAAAGTTTTCTGCATAAATGACGAGGAAGTACTTCAGCTGGCCAGATGGGCTGCGATTATCGAAGATCATTACAGTAAAGAAGCCGGCTACTTCAAGCCTATGGACATGGAATGGGCAAAAGACGGTGAAACAGGTGATCTTTACATCGTGCAGGCCCGCCCGGAAACCGTTCAGTCCCAAAAAGACTATTCTGTTCTGGAAGACTACATCTTAATCGACAAGCCCACAAAAATCCTGGCCAAAGGAGCGCCTGTAGGCTCAAAAATTGCCAACGGAAAAGCCAGTGTCATTCAGCACGCGGAACAGATCAAGGATTTCAAAAAAGGTGACATCCTTATTACGGATATGACGGATCCCGACTGGGTTCCGGTCATGAAGATTGCAGCCGCAATCGTGACCAACCGCGGCGGACGGACCTGTCACGCGGCCATAGTTTCCCGTGAACTTGGAATTCCTTGTGTGGTTGGCACCAATGACGCCACCAAGGTCATCAAGAACGGTAAAAAAATCACCGTTGCCTGCCAGGGTGAGTCCGGAAATGTGTACGACGGTGTCCTGAGGTACAAAGTTAAGAAGACAAATATCAAGAACCTGAAAAGACCAAAGACCAAGATTATGATGAACCTTGCCGACCCGGATATGGCCTTTGAAACCTCCTTCATCCCGAATGACGGTGTTGGTCTGGCCAGACTTGAATTCATCATAAACTCCTACATCAAGATCCATCCTCTCGCCCTTTTGAACTATAAAAAACTCACGGATCCCACCGTAATTTCACAAATTGATGAGATAACTCATGGGTATGACGACAAAGCGGAGTTCTTTGTGGATAAGCTCGCCCAAGGCGTCGCCACCATCGCGGCGGCCTTCTACCCCAAAGACGTCATCGTACGCCTCAGCGATTTCAAATCCAACGAATATGCCAACCTTATAGGTGGTACCGCTTACGAACCCCATGAGGACAACCCTATGATCGGATGGCGCGGTGCCAGCCGTTACTACGATCCAAAATACCGGGATGCCTTCGCCCTGGAATGCAAAGCCATGAAGAAAGTACGCGACGTGATGGGGCTCCATAACCTCAAGCTTATGATCCCCTTCTGCCGGACTATTACCGAAGGTGAAAAAGTGCTGGCTGAGATGAAAAAGAACAGCCTCGTTCGCGGAGATAAAGGGTTACAGGTATATGTGATGTGTGAAATTCCCAGCAATGTGATTCTGGGCGAAGAGTTCTGCAAGATTTTTGACGGCTTCTCGATTGGCTCCAACGACCTGACCCAGCTTACGCTGGGCGTGGATCGCGATTCAGAACTCGTTCGCCACGTGTATGACGAACGGAATGGAGCAGTCATGGAACTGATTCGCCAGATCATACGCATCGGCAAAAAGAAAAACCGCAAGGTCGGTATCTGCGGTCAGGCCCCCAGTGACTTCCCCGAATTCGCGCGTTTCCTTGATAAAGAAGGTATAGACAGTATGTCCCTGAATCCGGATACCGTGATCAAGACCACGCTTGATCTTACGACTAAGAAAAGTTAAGTAAAACCCGTAATCAAAAAAGCCCCGACATACATCGGGGCTTTTTCTTAAAATAAATCTAGAAAACGCTCCAGCTGGCCACACCAGCGGCAATCAGAAGGGCGATCATATTGATCACCTTGATCAGGGCATTTAAAGCCGGACCAGCAGTGTCCTTGTAAGGATCACCCACGGTATCCCCCACCACCGCGGCTTTGTGAGCATCGGAACCTTTTCCGCCATGATGTCCGTCTTCAATGTATTTTTTAGCGTTGTCCCAGGTGGCACCGCCGTTGGCCATCGAAATAGCCATCAGAAGCCCGGAGATGATTACACCTATCAAAAGTCCTCCAAGGGCCTTAGGTCCGAATAGAAAACCGACTACAATCGGACTGAGGACGGCAATCAGAGCCGGCACAATCATTTCAATCAGAGCGGCCTTGGTCACAATATCCACACACCGCTTGTAATCAGGTTTTCCTTTGCCGGTCATAATGCCTTTAATCTGTTTAAACTGTCTGCGAACCTCGGTTACGACAGAATGGGCGGTTTTTCCGACAGCACGCATAGTTACTGCAGAGAAAGCATAAGGAATAAGTCCTCCAAGGAATAAGCCAACGAGCACCTTGTGATCTGTAATATCGAAAATCAGATTCTGACCCGCCTTTAAAAGCGCGCCGTTGTAATCCTGAAAAAGAACCAGAGCGGCCAGAGCGGCAGAACCGATTGCATAGCCCTTGGTAACCGCTTTGGTGGTGTTGCCAACGGCATCCAGCGCGTCCGTCACGTTCCTGACATCTTCGGGCAGACCCGCCATTTCAGCAATTCCACCTGCGTTATCAGTAATAGGTCCGTATGAGTCCATCGCTATGATCATGCCCGTTGTGGAAAGCATACTGGTCGCCGCAATCGCTATACCATAAAGACCACCCAAACTGTAAGAAGCTAAAATAGCCGCCACGATCGCGAGAACAACCAAAATTGTACTTTCCAGTCCGGCAGCCAAGCCGATAATAATATTTGTTCCGGCACCTGTTTCAGAAGCCTGAGCAACCGAGCGAACCGGCCTGTATTTGGTAGAAGTATAATATTCGGTAATCATGATGATAAGCACTGTAAGAACGGCGCCAACAACCGTCGTCCAGAAAAAATTCATAGGACTGCCGGAAGCGGGAATCATCCACTTGGTAACAAAATAAAATCCGATGAGCGCAAGAATCTGGGTGACAAACATACCCTTGTAAAGAGCCGCCATTATTCTTGTTTTAGTTTTGGTTCTGACAAAATTTGAGCCTATGATAGACGCCAGAATTGCTACTGCCCCCAGTGCGATCGGATAAAGTACGTAGCTCTCACTAAAACCTTCGGCCACAGCCAGAACCATAGCGGCCACAAGGGTTACAGCGTAAGTTTCAAAAAGGTCAGCACCCATACCGGCACAGTCACCCACATTATCTCCAACGTTATCGGCAATAGTCGCGGGATTTCGTGGATCATCCTCGGGAATACCCGCTTCGACTTTACCCACCAAATCGGCTCCCACGTCAGCCGCCTTCGTGAAGATGCCTCCCCCCAAACGGGCAAAAAGTGAAATAAGTGACGCACCAAAACCAAAACCGATCAGAAGATGAGGAATTTCACCACTTTCGATGCCCATTTGCAAAAAACCCAGATAAAGTCCGGTCACGCCAAGCAACGATAAGCCCACAACGGCCATACCCGTTACAGATCCCCCGCGAAAAGCCACATCGAGCGCGGCAGGAAGCCCGTTTTTTGCAGCGGCCGCCGTGCGCACATTGGCACGCACGGAAACATTCATGCCAATGTACCCCGCCAGGGCGGAGAAAAGGGCGCCGGCCACAAAGCTTAAAGCGATGTGCCAGCCAAGCAGATAAGCCATAAGGGCCGCGATGATCACGGCAAAAATCCCAATGGTTTTAAATTGGCGATGCATGTATGCCATGGCTCCATCCTGAATCGCCTTCGCGATATTTATCATCTTCTCTGTTCCGCTGTCACGCGAAAGTACCCGGAAAGTGTTATATCCGGCATAAGCCAGGGCCAGTAAGGCAATCAAAAAAGGAACATAAAGTGCTGTCATCTTCTTATTTCGTTATAAAAAATAAATTATAAAAAGCGTAAGGATTCTAACGCACGCACAAAAAATAGCAAGATATGCAGACGCTATTTCTTCTTTGAAGCGGCCTTCTTTCTGGTAGTTGTTTTTCTTTTTGAGGCAGTCTTTTTGACACGGGCTTTGACAGCCTTCTTAATAGCCGTTTGTTTCTTGACCGCACGTTTCCTAAATTCAGCCCCGGCCGCTACAGCCATATCGGAAATCTCTTCCGCTTTTTCCTGCGCGCGTGACGCGATATCGTAACCGCTCTCTTCAAGTTCCGATAAATACTCGCGCATTTTTTCCTTGGACATACTCAGAGCTGATTGAAGCTGTTCACTTTCGGAAAGTTTTTTCATCTCATCGACCGCATCCATTCCGGCATCTTTGAACGCATGAAAAAGAGCCATCAAGGCATCCTGCTTTGATTCACTGCCTTTTTTAAAGAGTTCATCTCGCAATTTCTTTCCTTTTTTTGGAGCAAAAAGCATACCAAAAGTCAGACCCGATATCAGTCCGATAATATAGCGTCCCAATTTCATGTTTTTTGAATTAAGTTTTATTATGAAAGTAGCATAGCAAAAAGATATTTCTATATCAAGGAATGAACATGTATAATTTGTGTGATCCAAACCCGAAAGCAATGAAAAAACACAGCTGCAAAAGGACATACCTGATTGGTTCCTTCATTTTTATTGCCATCGTATGGGTTGCCTGCCGCCAGAATTCTTTTCATTCGTCGATAATCGATACGCATGAACATGTTGAACTTATTTCCAAAGCCGATTTATTGCTGAAGGCAGATGAAGCAAACAGTATAAAAAAAACAATTCTTCTTGCCTCTCCGATTGAAACGCTTACCCTGAACGGCCACAAGAGCTTTACGGAATATCGTGAAAATACGGAGGAAATTTTTAGAATTGCTGAAAAATATCCGAACCGTTTCCTGCCATTCTGCACGGTGAACCCGCTGGATTCGGACGCGCTCGAATATCTACAAAGTTGCTTTAAACGCGGAGGCAAAGGACTGAAACTGTATAACGGACACTCCTATTATTACGCTATTTTCGGTATTCCGCTTGACTCTCCGCGCATGGAGCCGATTTATGCTTTCGCTGAAAGGAATAAAATACCCGTTCTCTATCATATTAATATAACCAATTACGGAAAAGAACTGGAACGCGTGCTTGATGCCCACCCGGATATGGTCGTTTCCGTTCCGCATTTTATGGTATCCAGTATTGAACTTGATAAGGTAACTTTACTTCTTGATAAATACCCTAACCTGTACACCGATGTAAGCTTTGGCTCACCTGAATTTATGGCAGCCGGCTTCAGACGGATCAGCAAAGACCCCGGAAAGTACAGCAACTTTATAAACGAATACAAAGACCGAATCCTTTTTGGCACCGATATGGTACTTAGCCAGTCAGATAAAAAGGATCTGACCTTTATCGATGAAACTCTTGCCTGTTACAGGAATATGCTGGAAAAAAGGCAATTTAAATGCGGACGTGTCATCGATTACTACAAAAAAGTCTTTGAAGAAAAAAAAACCAGATACACGGAATGTGAACCCAAATCAGGTGATTATTGCGGGTCACTCAAGGCAAAAACGGACCTATCGGAAAAAAGATTAAATGAAGTCATAAGCCTGAACGGGATGGTCTTAAGTCCATCCGTACTTGAAGCGATCTACTGGAAAAACCCAAATCGTTTTTTAAACGCCAATCAATAGCCGCCTACAGAGCTTCAGCAACCGCCAGACCAAAGTCATAAGCCGACGCGGGACCGTCAGCCGTAATGATCAGACCGTCTCTTTCAACATGTTCCCCGGTATATTCAGCTCCGGACCGTATCAGATCCTCTGACTGCGACGGAAAACAGGTCACCTTTTTTCCCTTTAAAAGCCCGGCCCGACCCAAAATCACCGGCGCCGCGCAAATGGCCGTGGTAGGTTTCCCAGCTTCAAAAAAAGCTCTCGCTATTGCATGAAAATCCTCATCATCAAAATGAGCATGTGATCCAGGCCCACCCACAAATAAAACGGCATCAAAGTCACCCTCCATCACTTCATCCAGAAGAATATCAACCTTGTAACTCTGATCAAGTTTGTCAAAAGCTATTTGGTGAGTACTAGCGGTAACAACTTCATGCCCTTTTTCTTCAATGGCCCTTTTAGACTCTAAATATTCAACTTGCTGAAACTTTTCGTGAGCAACAATAGATAAGACCTTAGCCATAGGTATCTCTTTTAGTCAATGTGCGTGAATACATATACAATTATACACTGATTATATGTGCTTTACGCATATACATCAAACGAGATGTGTCTTAATGCCGGCCGCCAGTTTTTCGCCCACCACCTGCTCAAGCTGAACCTGAGAAGCTTCCTGAATTTTGTGAACTGAGCCAAAATAGGTCAGCAGTTTTTTCTTGGCTTTTGGCCCGAGCCCCGGAATCGAATCGAGAGCCGATTTTGTCATGCTTTTATCCCGAGATCCGCGGTTCGCCTCAATCGCAAAACGGTGCGCCTCGTCCCTCAGTCTCTGCAAAAGATAACTGGCCTCTGTATTGGCCGGAAGTTCAATTGGCTCGGACCGACCCGGCACGAAGACCTCTTCGAGCTTCTTCGCTAAACTGATCATCGGAATATTCAGCCCTTTGCTAAACAGCACATCGTGCGCCGCTCCCAGCTGACCCTTGCCACCGTCAATCACAATCAGATCGGGTACCGACGTAAAAGATAAGTCCTTCTTCTTTTTTTGGTAGGCAAAGTAAACGACATCAATAACCTTACCATGGGCTTTCTGAGCCTTTTTAACAGCGCAACTGTCCTTCCTGAAACGATCAATTTTATCTATAAGTGGTTTTGGAGGCTGATGGATTTCTTCAAAGCCAAATTTTAGATAATAATCCTTAAGCTGTCTTACGCAGTCCATATAAACACGTTTATGTTTTGATGAATATATGACCTTCTGCAGTAAGTGATAACCAAGTTTCGCCCCTCGCTCCTTTGAGTCTACCCAAAGTGAACTAATATCATCTATTTTTTCATCTAAAGCTACCAATCGGCAAAATCCGACAATCTTTTTAGCCTTCTCTACGACATAAAACTGTTTAACGTCCAAGTTATGATGATTTATTGACTCTGTCATACATATGTTCTCAATAAAATCATAATCCTTCTTCCTCGCCTGTCGAATTTCATACTCAGCCGGAAGCTTGGCGGGCAAATAATTCAGTCGGCGGTTCATCACCTCAGTCAAACTCTTGTAATCATCATTCAAAAACGCTGTACTTCGAAGTCGGAACTGACGATATTCAGCCTTAACTGCTTCACCTTTTTTGAAAACCACCATACTTCCGATCGTTTCCGTGCCGCCCAAATGACTGATGTCGTAACATTCGATTCGTTTTGGCGGCTCACTGAGTTTGAGAGCTTTTGCCAGATCCTCCAGCGCGTGCTCGCCCTTCGCGTCCGCCATCCACCTCGCTCTCGATTGTTGAGCAAAGCTGCGGGCATTCTTCTCGGCCAGCCCAATCAGCTTGTCTTTATGACCTGCCTTGGGGGCAATCAGCCTCACCTTGTGATCCGTATGGCTCGAAACATAGTCCTCCATCACTTTCTTATTTTCGACTTCAATCGAAATAATCACCTCTTTGGGTATGTCGGCCGCCCGTGAATAATAATCAGTCAAAAACGCCTCCATGACCTCGGCAGGTGACTCCCCTCCCTCGGAAATAAACTTTTCCTGGGCAATCAGCTTACCCCCGCGGATCTGGAACAGAACAAAAAAGTTCTTACCAAGATCTTCCACATACGCCACCACGTCCCTATCTGTCAGCAGTGTGTCCGTAATAATCTGTTTCTGGGCAGAGCGTTCGATGGCCGCGATCTGATCGCGCATGGCCGCCGCCCTTTCAAACTTCTTAGAAACCGCAAAATCCTGCATCTGTTTTTTAAGCGACTCAATCGCGGGTTTGAAGTCACCCGACAAAAATCTCATAGCCGCCTGAATCTGCACGCCGTATTCCCCGGGAGTTACCATACCGACGCAGGGGCCGCTGCAGCGCTTGATATGATAATCAAGACAAGGACGCTTGGAACTCACTCCGCCAACCTTCACCGCCACTTTCGAACCATGCATCGGGGTACCTTTAGGATCAAGGGTGATGTTTCGTTGACTGCATAACTTAAAAATCCGCTGTACTGATTCCATGATTCTCTGCACATCCAGCCCGCTGGTTTTGGGGCCGAAGTATTTGGCCCCGTCTTTTTCGATCCGCCGGACTGTCAGCACCTCAGGGTAGTCTTTCTGCACCGTGATCTTGATATACTGAAAAGTCTTATCATCCTTAAAAAGAATGTTGTACTTAGGCTGAAGCTCCTTGATAAGATTGTCTTCCAGAATCAGCGCCTCCAGTTCCGAATTGGTCAGAGCCCACTCGACCGACTCCGCCGCCTCAAGCATCGACTTGGTTTTAACGGCATGTTTAGCAGATGGCCGCACATAAGACTGCAATCGCTTGCGCAGACTCTTGGCCTTTCCTACATAAAGAACCGTCCCTTTTTCATCGAGGAACTTATAAACTCCGGGGCCTGTCGGCGATTTGGCAACCAGCTTGGATAACTTCGGATTCATGACAAGATTATAAATCAGGATGCGGCAAAACGAAACCGCAAGTTTGACATACTGCCATAAATAGTGTAGTTTTACCATCCGACCCATTCCTGGCTCCTCCCATTTTACGTGGGGTGGAACCAGGACTGAGTATGGTACTTAACACTACTTGCTTACGTAACGAACTCATCAAGAGAAGGAAAGAGGAATGAAACAACTCATTTCCGCGTTTGTCGCGATTTTACTCGTCAATTGCAACGCTTCACCTACTCTTGAACATCAATTCACAATGCCCCAGACGCAGGAACCTGATGCATCCGAAATCGCCGCGTCTATCGCACGCGAAAATAATGTCTTTAGAGTGAAGGTCACCTGTGACCTACAGACCGCCATTGGCAACGGAAAGTTCATGCGTGTCGACAAAGAAATCACCGAGGAAAACTTTCCAGCTGCCGACTGCAAGGAGGGGCTGGTCGATGTTCACGTCCTCGATATCAAGAGTGACTATATGACCCTTCAGGCAGAGGAAGTGATTCCCAAGATGAACAAAGCGGGTTACCGCCCAGCCACATTGTGGGAACTCCTAGCGCTTAATGCAGATCAGTCAGAACTGTACTGGAAGTGGCATCTACTCGTCGCACCGCACGCTGCTTGTAAGGGTAACCGTCCCTACGCAGTGGTTCTTGGTCGCTTCGGTATAAAGTACGATGCAGAACTCCGCCTGAACCTGTGGTCGTTCGAAGGTTCCTTTTTCTTCAAGGCTGGCTTCCTTGGCGTCCGCAAGTAGTTGACCTTGCACTAATTGGCATTTTGTTCCTTTCGAGGGACTTGGTCCCTTGGTGCATTGGGCCGAAGGCCGCCCCGTTTTCAAACACACGGACGGCCTTTCGCATCACCCTGATTAGTAAAACCTAAGTAGGCTAAACGTCAATTGGCCTGCCACCGAGTACCCGGCGAAATCTTCCGTGACCCATTTTGCCGATATTGGAAGGCAGCCATTCCATGGCTGGTTTTTCATTCCTGCAATGACCGACAGGCACAAAACAATTCGCAACAACAGGCTCACCATCAAATACAGTGAAAGTTTCCCTGTCAATCATCTGACCACGTACAATAGACTGCATGGCAAGAAGGGCATAAAGATCACCGGTCATTCCCCATTCATTTGACTCACGCCTTTCCTGCTTACGTACAATACGCTGAATAAGCGGCAATACCAAAGAATCATCATCATCGGGCCTGATTAATATTCTGCTTGCACCTTCGACAATGTAGCCCCGATACTGATCTTCAGGCTGACAGCCCGCATGATCAGCTTCATAGATTTTTGGCCACTTCCTGGCTCCGGGATTATGATGCGCCGATATGGCGGCAAACAGCTGTTCACGCGTTTTATCGGGGGGGCTAATAAGTAAAGCGGGTTTCTGATACTCTGACGCAAGCACAAAATCATCAGGGGTAAAAGATCTTGCCGCCTGTTCAATGCCTGGAAACCCAGGTGCCTGCCCCGGCACGCCGACCTGATGAAGTCCAAAACGTTCATGAGTTTTTTTGCTAAGTTCATACATTCCCGAAAAACGGCCTCCTAAAAGGCTGGCTATACCCTTTCGAGCATCTTCTCCAAGCGCCACTCTGGGAGAAAGCCGGACGTGGGATTCCTCAGGAACAGGAACATTCGCCTGCACTTCGGTTAACTCCTGTGCTGTCAGACATTGTTCGCTTTTGTTTTTCATTGGAAACAACTTTACAAGTATTCTTACATAATAAAATAGTATGTGTCAAATTCTTCTTGGACTATTTCGCTTCTGTTTGCTAAAATAAGCCAGCTTTTATCCTCACGTACAAATGATGCCTTTTAAAGGATTCTGGGGAAACCTGAAATCCCCCATCATCGGCCTTAGTCCCATGGACGGCGTCACCGACGCACCATACCGTCATATGATCTGCAAGTATTCCAAACCGAGTTTAGTGATGACCGAGTTCTGTAACGTGGAAGGTCTGGCCCGTGGCGCGGTCAGTATGCTAAAGGAATTCCTGTATAGCGAAATGGAACGCCCAATTGTCGCTCAGATTTACGGAGTCGAGCTGGACAGTTTTTACAAAGTGGCCCTTATGTGCTGTTATCTGGATTTCGACGGTATCGATATAAACATGGGATGTCCGGCCAACAAAGTTGCGAGGCGCGGTTCCGGAGCCGGCATGATCAAAATGCCCGATCACGCCCGAAAAGTGATTCAGACCGTCAAACGCGCCGCTCAGGACTGGGCCGACGGAATTGACTTAGAAGAAGCCGGTATCAGAACCAAAATCATAACGGCCCTCCAGAAAATCAGAACCAACGAACCAAAAAGACGCCTCTTACCGGTATCTGTGAAAACCCGCATTGGTTACGACGAAATTGTCACGGAAAAATGGATCAGCACCCTGGCAGAAGAACAGCCGGCCAACATCACCCTTCACGGCCGAACTTTCAGGCAAATGTACTTGGGTGAAGCGAATTGGGATGAAATCGCCAAAGCCGCCAAAATCTGCCGGCAAGCGGGTATTACTTTACTTGGCAACGGTGACGTGCGGAGCATGGAAGATGCCAAAACTAAAATCAAGACATACGGCGTAGACGGCGTACTCGTCGGCCGGTCAACGATGGGAAACCCCTGGTTCTTCGGCAAACACGAGCCGACTCAGGAAGAACGCTTTCAGGTAGCCATTGAACACTCCAGATATTTCGAGGAAAAGCATATGGATCACGCATTCTTCGCCATGCGCAAACACCTGTCATGGTACTGCCGGGGGTTCGACGGCGCCCGTGAAACCCGCGTGAAACTGATGCAGTCAAACAGTTCGGATGAAGTAGAGGCAATCTTATTGCAAAAATAAGAATCGCTGTTTAAAATACAGACAATACAAATAATAAAATCAATTATGGCATCTGAATTTGCGGTAGACATTACCGATGGACAAAGCGCCAGTGTCAAAGTGGTGCATCTTACGGGTGAACTTGATGAAGTCACTGTCGAACAGCTCAAAGGTTACCTTGACCCGATTCTGGCGGACGACAGCCTTCATCAGCTGATTTTTGATTTCACCAAACTGGACTTTATCAACAGTAAAGGGATCGGCTATTTGGTTTCAGTTCATACACATTTGGCCAAAGATGGCCGTTCCATGATGATGACGGGAGCCTCCCAGCCCGTTATGGACGTCATTACCCTGGTCGGCCTCACCAACATCATTTCTTATTACGCCACACCGGAAGAAGCTCTGAGCAAATAAAAAACGATAACTAAACATTCTTCCGCCACCGCTCTAAATACTCCTGACGCCGGTCGTAATTGTGGAATTTAAGGATCTCATCTGTCACGATCACATTAGCATTCACACCAAGATTATTCATCGACCGAAGGGTTTTCTTTTTTAGCGTAGCTTTCAGTAGCTTCTCAAACTGATCACCCAAAAACCCGCCAAGGAGCCACTCGGAGAATTTCTTCAAGGGGCCTTCCTCATAATGATACATATGCTTTTTATAAGAATCATCAAAAGAAAGCCCGTATTGCGCCAACCATTCCTTATTCTGCTCCCGAAACTTAAGATAATCCTTCTCACCAAAGATTGGTCGCAGATTCTTGGCCCAATAAGCCAAATATGGATCCTCACCAGGCAATTCAAACTCCCGCATATCTGTTTTATCGCTGGTTACAAAAAAACTTAGGCAAAAACGTCCGGCCACCTTGTTGCCATAACGTCTGACACCGTAAAAATGAAGAATCAGGGTAATCAGGAACCTGGCCAGCCACATGCGTCCGGGCTTCACCACAATGAAAAGATCGATATCAGACTGTTCGCTGGGATTGTTGTAAGCCAAATTATTACAAACCGCAATCATTTTGGTAAAAGGGACCGAGCGCATATATTGACCGTATAACTTCGCTCGATTCCAGAACTTCTCTGCAATAAACTTCCGGGTCTTCCGGGTTTCAACCGTTGATTCGCGGCCCGATAAGACAAAATACCCCTTGATTTCAACAAGTTCCCCGCTATCCACAAGATGATCAAGCGTGGCCTTCAGCTCTTTAATATGCAAAGGTTTCTTATACTTATAAAGATAGTTTATTACTTCCTCGGCAGTCAGAGGGTAATCAAAAATATCAAAAAAACGAATCGTGGATAGGATTGACCTTACCAGTTCCGGCTTCACCCGCAAATCCTCAGCATCACGTCTTTCAGCAAATTTATCCGGGACTGTCTGCATCAACAGCCTATCGACAGCGTCGCCGTCAATGCCAACAGGATATCTGGAATACATAGGCATTTTTCGGTCATTTACCCATGGTTTGTCTAAATCACCCATTGTTTTCACCAGCGTTATCGCCCAATTGGGATTCAGGATAATAAAAGGCGCTAACATCACATCAATATAGCTCTGGGCCAGCGGAATTTGTTCGGTGGGCGGCTGAGGATTTTTTGGAACATATAAATAATAATGCCCTTCCGGAACCGGTTCGCCAGAAAGTAAATTAAGCTGTTGCTTCCTGATTTCGATGCGATCATAAAGGCTCTCTCTTTCATCAAACTTTGGAAGTTCCGATTCAGGCACCTGAACCATCATTCCCAGTATTTCAGATTCCCTGTCTTCTTCAATTCCGGCAGCCGCGAAACCGCTGGATTTGGCGAGCACCCGAAAATTTCTTTTAAACCCCTTGAGTACGGCAGGCAAAAAATCCAGCGTTCTACCGCTTATTCCGGCCACTTCTTTGTGAGCCAGGGACCCATAGCTAAAGATGTAGTGGTTTGTCATTATCGAACAGCCAATCAGACATCAGAAATCATACATCGGACATTTGGATTTGACCATAGTCTTCCGCGTCTGATAATCTGGTTATAAATACAAAACTTAATGAAAAAAAAGGTCCTGTCTGGAATTCAACCTTCCGGTAAGCTCCATATTGGAAATTACTTCGGAATGATTAAAAGAATGGTCGAGTACCAGGAATCCAGTGACCTCTTTTTATTTATAGCCAACCTTCACTCGCTGACCACGCTCCAGGACAAAGACCGTATGAAAACGATGACCCTGGAAGCGGCTACCGACCTGCTGGCTCTTGGGATTGATCCGTGTAAATGCCATTTCTGGGTGCAGTCCGATGTACCGGAAGTGGCCGAACTCACCTGGATCCTTTCATGCATAACGCCTATGGGTCTGATGGAAAGGGCACATAGCTTTAAAGACAAAATCGCCAAGGGAATAAAGCCAAATCTTGGGCTTTTTTGTTACCCTGCCCTGATGACCGCGGACATTCTTATCAATCAGTCAGAAGTTATTCCGGTTGGAAAAGATCAGAAGCAGCATGTGGAAATGGCCAGGGACATCGCCATCAAATTCAATAACCAGTTTGGCGACGTGTTCACCATTCCGGAACCTGATATTCTTGAAGATGTCGCTGTCGTACCGGGCACGGATGGCCAGAAGATGTCCAAGTCCTATGGTAATACCATTCCCATTTTTGACGAACCATCTGTTATCAAAAAAGCGGTTATGGGCATTGTCACCGATAGCAAAGGGGTCGACGCGCCGAAGGCCCCTGAAAAGTGTCATGTATTCGCTCTTTATAAATTGTTTGCCACCGCCGAAGAACGCACTAGCATGGCCGGTGAATACCGCAAGGGAAAAATCGGCTACGGTGACGCGAAAAAAGCCCTTCTGGAAAGAATTCAGAATACTTTTGAGCCTTTTCAGAAAAAACGCGCTGAGCTTACCGCACGTCCGAAGGAAGTTGAAAGAATTCTGGAGGAAGGAGCCGAAAAAGTCCGCAAAATTACCCTAAAGACACTTGAACAGGTTCGCACTGCAACCGGACTCAGATATTAAATTCATTATTCGTAATTAGTATTTCGTAATTAAAAAGACATGGCCAAATACATATTCGTCACGGGTGGCGTGTGCTCATCGCTCGGAAAAGGGATCGCTTCCTCAGCAATAGGCAATCTGCTCAAGGCCTCAGGATTCAGCGTGTTCACGCAAAAACTTGACCCTTACCTGAATGTGGATCCCGGCACCATGAGCCCCTTCCAGCACGGAGAGGTATTTGTGACCGACGACGGCGCCGAAACAGACCTCGATCTGGGACATTACGAAAGGTTTATCGACGTTCCGCTTTCAAAACTGAGCAGTTTCTCGACAGGGCAGGTATATCAAAAGGTCCTCGACAAAGAACGAAAAGGAGACTTTTTGGGTGGTACCATTCAGATCATTCCGCATATCACGGATGAAATAAAAAATCGGATCAAAGAGGCTGCCAGAAAATCGAAATGCGACATCATTCTGTGCGAAATCGGCGGCACTGTCGGGGACATAGAAGGCCAGCCCTTTCTGGAAGCCCTGAGGCAGATGAGAAATGAGGAAGGCAAAGAAAATGTCATGTTTATTCACCTGACCCTGCTCCCCTACCTGAAATCATCGAACGAACTGAAAACAAAACCCACCCAACTTTCAGTTAAGACCCTTCAGGGAATGGGTATTCACCCGGACATGATCATGCTTCGGGCCGATTCCAAAATAGAGAAGAAGCATATGCTCAAAGTTTCCAGCTTCTGTGACGTCCCATTCGAAGCTGTCATTCCGGCACCCACTGTTAAATCGATTTACGAAGTCCCATTGAACTTTCACAAATACAATATCGTCCAGACTATTTGTAGGCGATTCAATCTGCGATACAAAAAGCCAAACCTGAACGAATGGGAACACATGATCAAAAGAATCTTTGAATCCAAAGAGGAACTCCATATCGGCCTGGCAGGCAAATATAATGACCTCGACGATGCCTACATTTCAGTAATCGAAGCGATCAAAGCAGCCAGTTACCTGCAGAAGCGAAAAGCAAGAATTGTCTGGATCGATGCGGAGAAGATCGAAGCCGGAGACAAAAACGAATGGAAGAAGCTGCATAAAGTGGACGGCGTCGTGGTGCCCGGCGGCTTCGGCAGCAGAGGCACGGAAGGCAAGATCCTGGTCGCCCAGTACTGCCGCGAGGAGAAGATCCCTTATCTGGGCTTATGCTTAGGCTCTCAGCTGATGGCCATTGAATTCGCGCGAAACGTAGCTGGCATCAAAAACGCCACTTCGGAGGAATTTTCACCAAAAGCCAAAAACAAAGTTGTTCACTTTTTGCCAGGTCAGCACGAAAAACGCGCCAAAGGCGGCACCCTCAGGCTTGGCTCCTGGCCCTGCACCATCAAAAAGGGAACACTGGCTTATAAATGTTACGGCGTGACGCATATCGACGAAAGACATCGTCATCGCTATGAATTCAACAACAAGTTCAAATCTGAACTTGAAAAAAAAGGCCTGATATTCTCAGGGGTTTCGCCCGATCGCGAACTGATGGAAATCGTTGAATTGAAAAAACACCCATTCATGATCGGATCACAGTTTCATCCCGAATTCAAAAGCCGGCCCAACAGGCCACATCCGCTGTTCCGCGAATTTATAAAAGCAGCTCTTTAGAGCAAATATTTTTTAACATTTACTAAGATGGAGATCTTTACCACCATTCTGGCCTACGGCTTCATGTTTGTCGTAGGATTTGTATTGATTCTTATGGTTTTTCAGATACTGGCTTTTTATATTGCGGGCAAAATGACCGACAGTATCAACGATGAGGTGACAAGCGCTTTTACGTTACTTGGCGCCATGCTTGTGATAGGGGCGGTTTGCACATTGTTAAATGCCATACTCGCCACCGTTCTGTCCGGATTGCTGATTCCCGGAATTATTTCTCTCGTTTTCTATTTTGTGGTCATCCTGTTCGCGATAGTCAAAATTTATGAACTATCAGTAGGCAAAGCGATCCTTCACCTGATAATTTCCCTTATCATCATCGCCATTGGCGTGGGACTGCTTTTCTATCTGGGTACACGCGTACTGCCGGAAACCGGCTGGAACGACAAAACGGACGTGGACGTGAGTACCAACGTGTTCGGTGTCACGGAAGATGAATATTTTGATGCAACAGAAGATACGGAAATCGAAACCGACGTGACAGAAGCACTGGAGGAAGCCGAAGAATTAATTGAAGAACTTCCGGAAGATCTGTCCGGGGAAACGTCGGACGAAGACACGCCGTCTAAACCTAAATTGCCGGGTAGCCCGGAATAGGGTTAACTTTTTTTAAGACAGACAATATAACTCTCTCCGCTGCTTTTGCGGACAGCCTGCGGACGGTATTTTCTGATGACTCTAAATATTTTTCGCGCCTCGCCTATCAGGTCCCCCTCATTGAATCCGGGAAGAATTTTCATTACCAGTCCCCCACCCCTTCTCAGGTATTTCGCAACCACTTCCAACACTTGCAGGTTCAGGTCAAGCGACGCTCCGCCATCCACAAAAGGAATTCCGGTAGTCTTTGGGGCTAAGTCAGAAGTAATGAGATCAAACTTATCTAAGCCATTTTCCCGAACAATTTTTTTATACAGCTCTTCGTCAAAAATATCACCCTGATAAGTCTTCACATTTACTAACTTCAAATCCTCAATCTTCTGCAAATCGATTCCAATACCAACTCCCCTTTCGCCAATTTTCTCACCGATGTACTGCAAAAAGCTTCCGGGTGCCGCCCCCAGATCAAGCACCTTCATTCCGGGTCTCAAAAGATGATACCGTTCATCGATCGCCTGAAGCTTAAAAACACTCCGGGCACGATAACCTTCCTCCTTTGCTTTTTTGAAGAATTTGTCTTGAGACTGATACTTGGTCATACGGATTTTAGTAACATTGATAGATCAATGCTCCACCAATGGTGGGTCAATAGTGGGTCAATGTGCCCCAAAAACTACAGTGGTCTCTTTGTCGGAATGCCATCACGGCGCGGGTAGATATCGGAGGTGACTGTTTTTTTGGTGAAGCGAAGCAAAGTCCGCTCTCCCATTTCTTCAGGCAGACTGTACCGGAAGACACGGGGCGCTTCACAGCGCAATTTTTCGATGGTGTTTCCGGCAAGAGCTAATTCGGAAATATATTCGGGTCCCTTATAAGTCACCACGTAACCATAAGGATGAATGAGAGGAATGGCCAGTTCCAGCAGGGTGCGAAGCGGAGCCACGGCGCGCGCAAGAGCCAAATCGTAGTCCTCGCGGTGTCCGGGCTCATGGGCCAGAGCCTCAATGCGGCCGGCAATACAGTGCACATTAGGCAGGTTTAGTTTGTGGCAGAATTCCGCCACCGCCGCCATCTTCTTTTCGGTGGAATCAATAAGGGTGAATTTGGCGGAAGGAAACATAATGGCCAGTGGAATACCGGGAAGACCTCCACCCGTGCCGATATCCACCACGCGCATACCGGGCTTCTCAAAAAACGGCGCCGCCATCAGTGAGTCAAGAATATGCTTAATCCAGGCTTCACGGTTATCGGTAATCCGTGTCAGATTTAATTCTTCATTCTTTTCTTTTAGTAACTGAAGATACTTTGCCAGCTTCGAAAACTGCTCTTCTGTCATCGAAACCCCGACCTCTTCCATCCAGCCTTTAAAGCTTTCATGCATGGCCAGCATCCCCCTGAGAGTGCCGGCAAGCGATTCAATCAGCCGTCGGCGTTCAAAATAAAACATCATTGCGAATTCGGAATTGAAGATTAATAAAATTCTAACTTTTCAGGGCGGACACTTCACCCTCAGTAAGATGGCGCCATCTGCCAAGAGGCAGATCCCCCAAATGCAGATTTTTGATGCGGGTGCGCTTCAGGGTTTTTACCGGAAAGCCGACCTTCTGACAAACCCGGCGAATTTGTCGATTTTTCCCTTCGCGCAGAACAATACGAATTTTAGCCGGCCCCACCTTCTTAACTCTGGTGGGCAGGGTGCTTTCACCGGCAAGCTTTACACCGGCCCTCAGTCTATCCAGCACCCCCTCGGGAATCTGCACATAAAAAGTAACTTCATATTCCTTCTCGGACTCGGCGGACGGGTGAATGATACGGTTCACCAGAGTTCCGTCATTTGTTAAAAGTAAAAGGCCCGTGGTCTCCTTATCCAATCGTCCCACGGGGTAAACACGCTCACCCACATCAATCAGGTCCGTCACAATATCAGGATCTTCGCGGGTCGGTTTCATAGAACACACATAACCCTTCGGTTTATTCAGCACGATATAAACCAGCCGGCGATCTTCTTTGACGCGCACCTCATCCACTTCGACTTTATCCGTTTCAGGATCCACTTTAATACCCATTTCGGTGACCGTTTTTCCGTTTACCTTAACCATACCTGCTGCAATAAGCCGATCCGCTTCGCGCCGGGAAGCAATCCCCTGCTCCGACAGATATTTGTTCAGTCTTACAAAAGTCATTGGAATTTAGAGTTTGTAAATTGGCGCTTTAAAAAGGCGGACCAGTTGGTCTAATCTCCTCCGGATTAGGCGGCTCGGTTGGAAGTGGAATCTCGATGTCATTCTTCTTTTTTTCACAGCCGGGCAAGATAAAAAGAATGAGAAGAAAGAGTATTGCTAGTCGTTTCATGATGGCGTTGTTTAGTGCATGAGGCCGTATCTCGTAACGAGTTCGTCCTCGACTACTGTACCATCAAAGCCTTCCATTCGTCGAATCCATTTGTAAGTGCCCCACGCGGTCTGGATAGGACCTTCAATATCAATATTCCTATAAGGCGAATTGCCGATCAGATACATCGTGATCTCCTTTTTTTCGGGATCGTTTTTCACATAATAAAGCAATGGTGACCCTGTGGTATTCTTAATAATAAGGTTCTTACCACCGCGATAGACAGTGGCGTCAAGCCCAAGCGATTCCTCCGGATAAAGACTTCTGTAATAAACACTATGAGGGAACCGCTTTACTATTTCAAGTCCGGCCCTCCAGGACGGAGTAAAGGTAATCGTGGCACTGCCGCAAAGCCCGCCCCCGAATTGCCAGGATTCAAGACCACCCAAAATCACCCAGCCATATTTGTAAATTCCCCATCCGTCCCTACCAAGTTCCTGCTCCATATCAATCACTTCATCCGGCTGGAAAACCCTGCCGTTAAGCTGCATGGCGCCCGTGATCAGATTATGAATGCGGTTCGCGTTGTTACGGGAATAATTGTAACTGATCTGATCCAGGACATTGTTTAAATCATACTCCGTAATTTTCTGTCGGATATCATCCGGCAAATCCGGAAGAATGTTCAGCGGATGATAAAGCGCGCGAAGCTCATCCCCAAGCTGCTCAAATGAAGCGGCGTAATCAACAAGTGATGCAAGCAGTAATTTTTGATCCTTCGTTGGCCTCACAAGTCTTCTGAGTTCTGACATCCGCCTGGAAAGGTTGCCGTTGATATCGCGCACCTGATTTATTGAAGTGTAATTGCCTGTGTTGATTTCGTCTTTATCAAGCACAAGCCCTTCAAAATAAGGAATACCGCCATGCTTCTGCGAAACCGAATAACGGTATAAGAATTCCCGCATCGTTTTATAGGTCAGCCTGGTATCCGGAAGCCAGTTATTACGTCTGACATTCAGCCAGGTAAGCGGATAAAGCAGACCGTCGCCCAATATTGTTTTTTCTCCCGCAGCTTCCAAACGGAGCTTCTCGAAGCCCAGCAGAAAATCGCGCTGGCTCATAAACTGTTTGGCTTCATAAGCACTGGCTTTTAAAGGACTTCCGTAAAAATAACTCTCCAGAACCTGCTGCCCTTTCGCTTTGGGAACAGCCAGATTCTCATTTACCTGATGCACAAGTAATCCGAATTCACGCCCGTAATCAGTTGAACTGGCCTTTGCCTCATTCACCGAAAAAGGCAGAAGCAGAAAGGTCAGAAGAATCATGGTAGCCAGACGATGGGAGGGTGTTATTTTCATTTTTGTTTTCAGTTCTCTGATTAGGTTTGATCCGGTCTTTGCCACACCGATTGACGGCCTTTCTCAACCCAAATCCAGTCAGCGGGAGTATTGAGCTTTTTTTCGTTGGGAAGGCCAAAATACCAGCCCTTTTCAAGCTCGGAGTTATTGACGGAAACATAACTGCCCCGCTCGGTGACGAGCAAACATCCCTGCCCCTCCATCCATTTACTCCCGGCCAGACACTCACAGGAGCTCTCATCAACATACTCGCAATCGGGATCGGAAGTATTCAGACAGGAAGCAATGTAGGTTCCGGCCGTTTTTCTGCAAAACTGACGGCTGTCTATCAAATCCTCTTCCTCCAGAATATTCGGACTCATCCATTTGGAATTCTCGCCGTCATCCACAAAAATCCAGGTATCGGGCGTGCCATATTTCTTATCACTCTTTCCTCCAAGGTACCAGCCCCGAAGAATATCAGATTTGAGTATATTCGGCTGGTTCATCTGCGCCGATATATCAGCCAGAATCTCGTCCACTTTAGCGTAATCCGCATGCAAATCCGCAGAATCGGTTGCCCCCATCACATCTGCCTGGACCAATGTTTTCACGTCCGTCTTCGCCGTATCCGCAAAATCCGCTGGCTGATCGCCCCCGCAAGACGCAAGAACTAAGATTGAAAAGATGATGAGACTTGGGTATTTCATGGGATTAATCCTGATTTACTATTATACCCTATTATTTACCCCAAAGCAAGTCCCAAGTTAGTAACTGCTCACACCCTCCTAATTCTGACTCTTACCGGTACACTGAAAATAGTGATGTTCAATATTTGTACATATTTTGACCATATTTTGAACATGCCATATTTGCACATATCCTACTGATGCCTGATATTTCATGTTCCAATGCGTATCAAAAATCCCAATATAGGGTTTTTTCGATATAGTCCAAGCTCAGCCGTCACAAAGCATCACGTCGCAATCATAATTCCAGCCGTAATAAGGTCGTAGCCAAACTGCAGGTATGTTCCGAAGAATGAGAAACCGGAAACCTCCGCGATCAGACGATCAGCGATAATCAGCAAAATGATATAAACGGGCCCCTGAGACAAAAAACGCTGATACCAATCTTCCCTAGACCTCGGAATCAATAGTCCAATTAGCTTGGATCCATCCAGCGGAGCAATCGGAATCAGGTTGAACAGAAAAAGAATCAGACTAAGAGAATAAATCGCCCGTAGTATTTCCGAAACAAGTCCCGGCAGAGGCAGGTACTTGAACATAATCGCGATTACAACAGCCGTCAGAAGATTGGTCATAGGACCGGCCACCGAAATCAGCGCCGCATCACGACGCGGGTGTTTTAGATTATTATAATTGAACGGCACAGGTTTGCCCCAGCCAAAATGAGCGATAAAAATCATGATCGTCCCCAGAATATCCAGATGCTTCATGGGATTCAGCGAAACACGACCCTCCATTTTAGCGGTAGGATCACCAAGTTTAAAGGCCACCCAGGCATGGGCCGCTTCATGTACCGTAACACAAACCGCCAGAGCGATTAACAGATATATGATATCCATGAAAT
>JAHJFD010000045.1 GCA_018825145.1 Patescibacteria group bacterium | reverse complement strand
TTTAGCGGCTCCTGAATAACTTTGGGTCAGTTTAATTCTTCCTCCGGTTCAAGAAGCATACTAAGCCTTCTAATCGCATCAGGATCATAATTAAAAAGCTCATACAGACTGCGGCGTGAAAGGTTTGCATACCCATCTTCGTTCAGAAGTGGCTGATTGCCTTCAGATGTAGACTCAGGCAGTCTTACGCTAATTGGGTCTTCTCTATCGGGCCCTTTTGGATCAAACATAAAATGGAGAGCTAAAAAATATCAGAAGTTATTTTAGCTCCCAAACTACATTTTGTAAAGCCTTCCCATTCGTATTATCCCACACATAATCCGCGTATTTCAGATACAGATCACGACGTTCTTCCCAAACCGTATAAATTTCATTTTTCAATATATCGCCCGTAAGCGAAGGACGCCCCTGATCACGTACAATTCTACCCGCTAAAACAGCGGGGTCGGCAAAAATAAAAACGTTCACGGAATTGTTTTTGAGAGCCCTCATATTTTTCGGACTCAAAACCACTCCCCCGCCTGCCGCGATAACCAGATTTTTCGCCCCCGCAAATTGTGAACAAATTTTTTGTTCGACTTTACGGAAATAGGGCCAACCCTTAAGCTCCACCAATCTTTCGATTTTCATATTTTCCGTTCTTTCAATCTCATTATCCAAGTCAACAAATTTCCGGCCGAGCTTCTTTGCGATCCTCTTTCCATGAAAAGTCTTTCCGCTGCACCGCATTCCGGTCAAAAGCAGATTTTTCTGTCCAAGCTTTATTGGGCTTAAATAAGCCATTTCTACATCATTCCAAAAGCCGGGGTAAGTCTTCTTTATACAGCCAGGATTCTCAATCACAATGCCCGGAACTTTTGTTCCCAACACTGCAAAGCACATAGCCATACGATGATCGTTGTAGGTGGTAATGCTTGCAGATCTGAACTTCCCACCACTGATTGTAATAGAATCTTTTGTCGTTTTTACTTTCACCCCCACTTTTGTCAGCTCATTTTTTAGTGCTGCCAGTCGATCGGTTTCCTTAATTCGTAAAGTCGAAAGCCCCGTGATCCTGGTTGTTCCTTTGGCAAATGCCGCGCAAACCGCCAGCGTCATGGCCGCGTCCGGCATGGCTCCCATGTCAATAGTTCTGGAAGCTACCCTTTTAAGCTGCCGCAATGCATCCGGAAAATTCACATCCCCCTGAATGGCTTTTTTGTAGTCCAGATTGCAAAATTTAAGCCTTCCGCCATGCAAAAAGTGCAGTGCGCTGAAATAAGTCGCGGCCGTCGCGTCCCCTTCCACCGGATAATTCGTCCCTTTGTACTTCTGCGGACTGATTTCAAATGATCGATACTGATTATTTTTCACCTTCACCCCGAAAGGCTTCATCACAGCAATGGTTGTATCGACATAAGATTTGGAGACAAGATCCCCAATAACCTCTATTCTAAGCGGCTTTCCGAGCATAGGCCCCAGCATCAGAAGGGCCGAAAAATACTGACTGCTCTTATCTCCTTTCATCCGAACAACATATTGTTTGTAATTTGGTACTTGGATTTCAGAGATTTGAAGAGGCGGACATCCATCAGCCCCCATATACCGAATATCAGCCCCCATCTGTCTGAGCCCATCCGCCAGATCGGCAATGGGCCTTTCCTGCATGCGCTGACTGCCTGTAATAACGGTTTCCCCGGCCCTAAGAACAGAAACGGCCGTTAAAAAACGTGTGGCCGTGCCAGCATTATTAAGGTTCACTGTAACCTTTCTACCTTTGAATTTTCCACCTGTACCGACAATTTCGATGTATTTTTCGGTTTCACGTATTTTGACTCCGAATTTTTCAAGAGCCCTCAGCACCACCTCGGTGTCATCCGATTTTAAAGCGCCATAAATGCGCGAATTTCCAACTGCTAAAGAAGCGCACAGAAGAGCCCTGTTGGTCACGGACTTAGAACCGGGAAGAGATAACGTTAAATCCAGCTTCTGCCTAAGCGGAATGACCTCCCTTGTATTCATGAAGTTCAGCTAATAGACGCCAAAAACGGTGCAAGCGAAGTGAACACAAGCGCCGCAATAGCAATATACACGATTATTTTGATGATCTTCTTATTGTTTTTCATAGTTTAAGTTTACTGAACATCGCCTTCGGCCACAATAATTTCCTGATAGGTGCTCACATTATTTTTGCTGTCAGCCACTTCAAGAACCACCGTGTAAGAACCGGGGAACTCAAAAGTATGCGTGGGATTCTTACTGCTGCTTTCAACACCATCACCGAATTGCCAGCTGTAACCGGACACGGTCCCTGTTGAACACTTGGAATCAAAAGCAACGGTCAGCGGAGCCAGCCCGCTCATCCTGCTTGGTGTAAAGCAGGCCTTTAAAGGAATTTCCCGGACATAAATAATTTTCGATGTGGAAGCGGATTCATTGTTATTGGTAAGAACTTTAAGCTTGGCTGTGTATGACCCCACCGAAGTGTATTTATGGGAAACAATGGCACCGGTGATCGTCTTCGGACTGGCATCACCAAAATCCCATTCGTAACTGACAATATTCCCCTGATAAACACTGGATGAAGAGCCGTCAAATTTTACTGTCAGCGGTGCCGTGCCTTCTTCGGGGGTCGCGGTAATAACGGCAAGAACACCTGGCTCCTGCACAAGCACCTGCATAGAGGCGGTACTTTTTTGGTCCTCTGAATCCTCGACAGTCAGACCAACCGTATAAGTGCCGGCTGTTTCAAAGGTATGACTTACTTTTTTCCCTTCCTGATCGACTATTCCGTCTCCGTCAAAATCCCATTCATACTGGACAATATCATTGTCGGCATCCTGGGAACCCGACGCGTCAAATTCAACTTTAAACGGAAGCGTACCGGTTAGTGGCTGTCCCGCGGAGAACGCCGGCGTGGAGCTGATGGCAGCCTCTGGGACGGAAGAAATGGCCTGAGCCTCAATTTCGACCGAACTCGTAGCTTTGTTGCCGAGCTCATCTTCAACACTAAGCGTCACGGAATAAAAATCCGGCTTATTAAATACATGGGTTGTGCTCTTTCCGGACTGCAGATCTGAACCGTCTCCAAAATCCCACTGATATTTGATAATCTTCCCCTTAAGTCCTACAGAGCGACTGGCATCAAAGCGAAGCTGCAAAGGAATAGGCCCCCTAAGCCCGGGGGTTACATCGATTACAGCAGAAACAATAGGCTTGTCGGTAACCGTCACCTCAATGTTTCGATAGTAGTTTTCAACATTGTCATTCTTGTCGATTGCTCTTAAATGGACCTTATAAACTCCAATCTGACTGAAAGTATATCGCGGTCTAAGATTATCGGGACCCTCCAGTTCGTAAACGCCATCGCCATCAAAATCCCAGTCCAGACTGGCCACATTGGATTTGGAAATAATAACGCTGGCATCAAACTCCACTGCAAGCGGAGCCGTACCCGTAGAAGGTTCAGCCCCAAAGGCCGCGTTAGGAATGGAAATAATCTGCGTGTAAGGCTCACGATAAGTATCTTCACCAGCCACCTTTACCTGTAAGCCAACAGTATAAGTTCCCTTTCTGGCATACAGGTGAGTGACTTCAGGGCTGGTAACCGGCGTTTCGTACTCGCCGTCACCATCCAGATCCCAGTTCATACTTGATATGCGGATACCGCCCATTTCAAGCGCCTTGGCAACATTGATGGCACTGAACTTTATTTCCACCGGAGCCGTCAGGTTATTCAGATCTTTAGGTTCCTCAACCACAATTTCAGCGATAATTTTTTCCGCGGCAATTTCAATGCGGCTGATGTAGTTGGCAAGCACAACCCAAATCCCCACCATCAAAACCAGCATCACCGAACTGACCGTCATCATTCTCAGGTTCCTGCTCCGCTTTTCTTTGTCAGATTTCTGAGCCCCGAGAAATCTGAATAGCCCGATAATAAGAAGGATGAGGAATAATAGCGAAAGTATGCCAAAAGCAAAACCAACAACCCCCTGGAGAAAATTCCTGACACCCCCCGGATCAAGCCCGAAGGCCTGCATCACAGGGTTTGACGCCCCGCTCCGGGAAATCATCAGAACCATAAGAATAATAAAAACAACAAAAAGGAAGATGAATCCCCCCATACAGCCCATAATAAAACGGCTTTTTGACTTTTCTATCTTCTCTTTGCCTATTTTTTTCGGAGGCACCGCACCAGGCCTTGCCGCTGTTTTTACAGCGGGAGCCGGTGTGGCCGCGGGCGCAGGCTGATTCGCCTGAACAGCCGCCATCTCGGGATTAACCGGAGTCACAGGCTGAGGACTTACATTCTTATTTTGATCGACATCTCCTAGCATTTTGTTTTTTGTTATTTTTTCAAGGCTCATTGTATATAATTATAGCAACGCCGTCAATTAATCAAAGCCAAAAATGCTCATCGATTACCACCTTCACAACCACTTTTCCCCCGACTCCCGGGAAGACACCCGAAAGATTGTCGAAAAGGCCATTGAAATGGGTATAAAAGAGATCTGCATTACGAATCATCCTGAACTGCACGACAAAAACACAGGAAAAGGCATCTTCAGAAGCAAAGAAGCTAGGGACAGATTCAGAAAAATTAAGGCCGAACTCGATGATGTTCAAAAAGAACACCCCGGCATCAGTATTGGTTTTGGAGTGGAACTGGAATACGTCGAGAATTGGATGGATGAGCTGACTGAGTTCGTTAAAGAGACTGACTTTGATTTCATCCTCGGATCCGTTCACATCGTCAGAAGCGTCATCATTTCCTCTCATCTGTTTGCCGACGAACTCTATTCAAAAACGGATGAACAGACAGCCTACAACGCTTATTTCGATAATATGATGAGCCTAGTCGAATGGGGACATCTTGACGTCGTAGCTCATTTCGATATCAACAAGAAATTTGGCCACAAATTTTACGGCCCATTCCAGCCGGAAAAATACAAGGACCGCATCATCCCGATTCTGGAAAGAATGAAAGAAAAAGGAATAGGCCTGGAGCTCAACACCAAGTGCATGGATACAAAATGTAAAGAGCTGTTCCCACACCCCGTCATACTGAACTGGGCTGTGGAAGTGGGCATAAATAACTTCACTTTCGGTTCAGACGCCCATAAGGCAAAAGATGTCGGCCAATTCATTCAGGAAGCTATGGAAATCGCCAAAAAAGCGGGAATCAAATCCATTTCCACTTACTCAAAACGAATACCGACTCTGCACGCCATATAAAATATTCCTGCCTTAAGCGTTTTTCAGCCAGTCCGGCACAGGCCCTTCTTCTTTGTTGGCCCCTTTACCACCCTCACCTTCCTGTTCAGCGGCGGGTTTCTCAGGAACTGGCTCATCTTCAGCAACAGGCTCTTCCTCAACTTCACCCTCAATCACTTCCGGTTCAGCTTTGGTAACTGCGGCAGGTGTGGTGCTTTTTAACCAGTCAGGAACAGGGCCTTCCACCTTGGCTAGCGGAGGTTCTTCAGCGGGAGCTTCCGGCTCAGGTTCTTCACCTACTTCTTCAGCTGGTTCCTCAGCAGGCTCTTCAACAGGAGCAGGTTTGGCCTGAACTGGTCTTTCAGGAATTGTCTTCTGTTGTGGTCCAACCTCAGGCTGGGTGCCGGGTTCAACCATTTCATGAACTCCGATCATGCCTAAAATCTTAATCCTGAGCTCATCAATAAGTTCTTCAAACACCAGATCGGGATGCTGGATTTTAAGGAAGGCCAGTAAGCCGACAACAATAAGCAGTACCAAAAGAATAACTGCCAGAATAATGTAAAAGATGACTTTCACAATCGCCCAGATGATTGATCCGCCCTCACCGGATACCTCAGCCTCTTCACCTACTTCAGCCGGTACACCTTCTTCTCCCGCGACCCCCTCAATGACCACTTCCTGCGTTTTAGTGCTACTCACCTGATCAGAATCAACCACTGTAAGGGTAACAATATAAGTGCCGGACTTGCCGTATGTATAGGCAGGATTCTGCACGCCTATCTGATCTTTCTGCGCCTCATAGCTTGCCGGATCAGTATCGCCAAAACTCCAGGTGTAAGAAAGGATCTTACTGGTCAGGTTAGGACTGACAACTGAAAGGTTGGCAAATGTCACCACGCCTCCATCAACGGTATATTCAAAGTCCGCTGTCGTTACGGCGGTATCTTTCACCAAAACGTCCAGACTGAAATTAGCTTCATTACCGGCATCATCCTGCACGCGCACTTTGGCCAGCTGAATGCCGGGAGTGTCATAAATGTAAGAAACCGTATTGTCGCCTTCCACAGTCTGATCGACTTCGCCGTCACCGTTAAAATCCCAGTCAAAAATGTAACTGCTGAGATCCTGGACAAGGCCTTCCACGGTAAAATTGATGGGGTCACCCTTCTGAACGAATTCCTTGTCAGCTTTAAGCTGAATGGGCGATTCCGCTTCCGTTACCTCGGAAACCGTAAAAACCGGCCTTTCGGTGAATTTGATTTCCCGTTGAATACGGCTGCCGCCTCCGCCCTTTCCTACCACAATCAGCTGAGCAATGATCTGATCATCCGTTTTTTCGTAGGCGGTAGTCCAGACGTCGCCGGTTTTAAAGGAGTTGTCAGTACGGTTATCGATATCATTGGCCGGATTGCCATCACCGTCCGAATCAACAAAAATGTTTTTGTCGATTCGATACTCAATAATATCCCCCTGACTGCGGCGGGAGTAAAAAGCAACAGTATCCAGTTCGTCGTAAACATAGATTTTTTTATCCTCCGAATCCAGAATAGGTAAAGTATCAAGAACAGCTACCACATTTCCTTCCTTGCCAGGAACCGGCTCAAAAATTATTTCTATCTGTGTCTTGGCCTTCTGCCCCTGTTTATTTACCACAGTCACTTCGGCGGCAATTTTATTGGACTCGGAAGCCAGATATTTGGTTTGCCACACTCCGCCCAAAAGGTAGGAACTGTGATCAGAATTGTCGATATCGTCATTTGCAATGCCGTTTCCATCGGAATCAACAAAAATATTCCGATCGATACGATATTCCAGAATATCATCCCGAACACCGATATCGAAAACTACCCGCCCTTCATCGCCAAGAATATGCACACTGCGCTGAGAAGTTTTGGTCGGAAGCGTTTCAAGACCAACCGAAAGGGACACGCCAATCTGTTCGCCTTCAGCAAGTCCGGTATCCGCCAAAACGGAATACCGATCACCAACCAGCACTTTGATGGTGGTTTTTTTAGAATCGCCGGCGGCATCAGTAATGGTCAGGGTGACATCATATTCCCCCTGTTCATTAAAGGTGTAATTAAAAATAGAGGTTCCCTGAGTGGTGATGATTTCTTTGCCCTTTTTGGCCACCCATTTAAAGGTTCCTCCGGTAATCTCATCCGCCTGAAGGGTTACTTTATCACCCATTTTAACTTCCATTTTTCCGCTGGCCAACGCATTGGATGCGCTCACAAAAATCAAAAGAATCAGAATGGCCGATAATTTTAAAAGTTTTTTGAGCATTGAATCGTTTATTCCACTTTAAGAATTATTTCTTCAGTAAGATCACCGTAATAAGTACCAGTAGCTTTTACCCGAATGCGTACTGATCCTGAATCAACAGCGGTAAATACGGCTGTCGCTGTGCCATCAAGTGCCGAAACAGGATTTGGCGTGAATTCTCCGGTCCCCTCAAGCACTTCAAAGAAAACATCTCCGTAGTAACCCGAGTTATCAGCATTTGTAACTCTTGCCATAATATCCGCTGTTTCACCGCGCGAAATGTTAAATGGCGAGATAGTAAGATCAAGGGTCGTAAGGGACTGATTGGGCGCTGAAAGTTTTAATGAACGATACGTGTTCTGGGCTCTTTGTGATTCGCTGAGGTTTAAATTGACGTCCCGCACCACCACACCCGCATTACCAAGGCTGTCCAGCACTGTAAGCTTTACACGGTACAGGTCAGCGGTATCGAAGGTGAAAGTCGGGGCAATCTCCGTTGACTGAGCGTCATCATCATTGACGCCATTGCCGTCCGAATCTTTTTGTACATCGAAATCCCATTTAAAGCGAAGTGAAGTGTCAGTCAGATCAGGATCATAACGGGATGCATTGCCGCTGAATTTGACAGTTTTGCCGTTTACTTCGTAAACAAAGGCCGCCTGCGGATAGCTGTTTGTTGGTTCAACAAAAACAGTGCGGCGGACTGTGGAAGAAAGTCCGCGATGAATAACTTTGAGTCTGACCTCGTATTCACCGGGAGTATTAAACTGACGATTCACTTGCGGACCGCTGGTCGAATCATCAAAAGCTCCGTCCCCGTCAAAATCCCACTGAAAAGAGTTGCCGGGGAAAGTATCCCCCTGCGGATCGTAAGACTGAGAAACAAAAGAAATGGAATCACCCACCGCAATAGTCGTTTTGTCGACCGAAAATTCCGCCACAGGTGAAAGATTCGGGCCATTGGTCACATCAAGGTAACTTGTTTCACCAAAACGCTCCGTGCTGTCAAAAATACCGTGGTCGTTGTCAGTAATCTCGACTCCAAAGAAATAGCGGTTTTTTACGCCCGCCTGCCCCTGTGCCGTAATCACCATTTCTGTTTCCGGAGAAGTTGTGGAATGAAGCCCCAAACGCTCGGCTTCAAATCCTTCACGGTAATACCACCATTTATATTTCTTGATCTGGCCATCCTCATCCTTGGCACCTGTCACTTTAAGCCTCACTTTGCTGGGCGTTATAAGTTCCTTGTCCGGTTCGCTTTCGACAACAAAGTCGGTGATACCGGGAAGGTTATTGACGACCTTAAAATAAAAAGTATCTTCATCACTCGCCTGCCCGCTGATTTCATCACGAACCACCAATGAAACCGTCGAGCACTGATCAGATGGATTGATTTCAGCAAAACGATGAGTAAGATCACGCTTATCACTGCGGGTCCCGCCGGAAAACTTCCAATCGTAAACAAGTAAACGGCTGGAGCCGTCACGATTGATAGAATTTCTGGCGCTAAGCGAAAGGTTATCGGATCGGGTTACAATGTAGCCGCCAACCCCATCACCGCAAAGATCTTCCACAATCAGCTGACTACGTCCGTCCACAAGAACATCCGCCACGGCAATGGGACTTTCCCCTTCTCCGATCAAAACAAAGGATGTGTCAAAATTATCGTTGTCATCCCGGTCAAAGAAATTCAGTTTAACGTTATATTTTCCTTTCTTGTCATACTTATGGGTAACGGTATTTTTTTCGGTACTGGCCGTTAAACCATCGCCGAATTCCCACAGGTATGCTATAGCGTTCTTACAATCAGCCTTAAAAGTAATATCTTCACCTACCTGAGCGGCTTTCTTATCAATAATGGCATCTCCGGCCAGAACCGAATCAATCGAAACCGTCTTCTCCGTCTGATTCCTTTGTCCGAAAGAATCCATTACTTGTAAAACTACCTTATACTCACCAACTCTGCTATAAGTCTGGGTAACGCTTACATCCTGGCTGTCTACCACTTCGAACTGTCCGTCACCGTTAAAATCCCACGAATAATTAATACGGTCCCCCTGGTCAGGGTCGTAACTTCCGGCCGCGCTGAATTCGACTGTGTTCGGATGATTGGGGGCGGGCTTGCTGTAGTCAAAACTGGCAACCGGTTTACGGGAAAACACGTTGAGCACGCGCATTCCTTTATCCTGAGCTCCGGCCGTATCGGAAACCGTCAATTCCACATTGTATTTGCCGGGCATGCTGAAAGTATGATAAAAATTTTCCTGCGTACTGGTTGCCACCGCTAAACCCTGCGCGTCCGTAATCTGCCACTTGTATTCATCAATACTGCCGGCATCGGAACGGCTGTTGATTCCGCGGAACCGGAATTCAGTATTAACGTTACCTTCTTCCGGCATAAATTCCATACTTGCCGCCAGAGACTTAACAATAAGCTTAATCACACGTTTATCTGACTGCCCTGCGCTGTCAGTTACCTTAAGCGTCACATAATATTCGCCCCCTTTCTTGTAACTATGAACCACGGTAGTCGGAACACTGCGCTCCTCATCACCGGTATCTCCGTAAAACCATTCATACTTTTCGATGGTTCGCCCGAGGGCCGGAACCGTGATAGAAGGATCAAAACTGATACCTGCTTTGGCCTCCTCCAGGGTTACATGATGAACATCACGAACCTCCGTTCCGTTTATTCTGAAGGCCACCCGTGAAGCAGGCGGACTGGCCTTGATTCTGACAGTGGAAATACCGTCCATAGCCGTCTTATATCCGGAAGCGTCCTTATTAGATGTGGATACCTGAAGCCGGATGCTATAGGTATTTGGCTCAGTGAATTCATGAATGACTACCGGCGAATTGCCAAGCGATACAAGGTTCCCTGAATTATCCAGAAAAGACCATTTGTAATCGCTAACCGTACCGCCTGTGGGATCAATGGAATCCAGGCCGTCAAATGTGACCGTGAACGGTACATTGCCTTCACCCGGCGCCGCCTTGATTCTGGACTGAACTACAGGAAATTGCCGGATAAGATCTTTCAGATTACGGTACATGTTTTCAAAACGCCTGAGCTTGATACTGCTCACAGGATCGTCAATAAGTTCGTCAAGCGCCTCGGAAGCCTTGTCCCAGGCCGAAATGGATTCTTCCGATTCCGGCATGACTGCCCGTAAATCGTCCATCTCCTCCCGAAGAAGCTGAAGCCTCTGAAGACCGCTGAGCAGTTTTTCCAGAACAGCAATAACATCCGGATTTCCGCTACCCGCGATAAGAGAATTAACGCCTGCCATCTTATCGGCCAGGGTTCCGGCTTTTAAGGAATTATTGAGCGCATCCTGATCTTCCTGTGAAAGCTTGTTAATTTCCGTTTGAATATCTGCAAGATCACTGCCAAGTCCGTTCACAGTTTCATCAATCGATTTTATGGCTTCTTCGCTGAGAGCCTGCGTTTCACCGCCGCTCACACTGCCGGTACCGGTTTGACCGCCGGTCCCCTGAATTTCACAGACATTTGAATCACCGTTACACACGTAACCGGTAGGGCAGTCCGGGTTGCCGGTACAGGAGGAACCGGAGCCGGAAGCCGGATTATGGCAAAACCCGAATGGATCACATTGCTTTGGCGAAGGGCAATCAGAATTATCTTTACAGACAAGGCTGGCGCCACTGATGCAGGCCCCCCCAAAAGAACAATATTGCCCCGGTCCGCAATCCAGGCTGGAAAGACAGCCGGTACCCTGAGGAATGTTACAGATACCGCTGGTACATACAAACCCCGTCGCGCAATCGGCATTACTGCTGCAAATGGCCCCACCGCCCTCGCCACCTGCAGATTCACAGAGATTTTGACTATTACAAATGAAACCGGTGGCACAATCCGCCGTTGTCGAACAACTCTGCCCGCCTCCGGCGGAACTGGTAATAAAGCGTACAATTGAAAATGAAAGAATAACCACCACCAGGCCCAAAGACGAATAAGTCATGATCTTTCTGGCTTTTGTGATCTGCTCATCGTTACCACCTGAAACCACCCAGAGCACACCCGCGTAAACAAAAGTCAGAACGGCAATAAAGCCAAGAAAGCCGATGAAATAATTGACCATTGCCTTCACCACATCCCCAAGAGGCCTTTTTTCAATATCGCCGCTGATTACGACATCTTCGGTACCCGCAATCTGAAGACCTGTGCCGCCCGACTCCAGCCCCTGAGCAATAGCATCGGCAAAGTGGAAACTGATCAGAAAGATCAGAATCACAAGCAGTGCTTTGAGCGATATTTTTAGGATCTTTTTCTTCATCTAAGCTTTTTTTTATTCTCCCTGAAGCCCCGTAACGAGCTCACCGGTAAGTAGATTCGTAATGGCATATGAAAGAATGACCAGAATAAGACCTACAGATACCCAGATCAGTATCTTCTTGGCCTTCTGAAGCTGTTCATCATTGCCGAAAGCTGTCACATACATAAAACCGGCCACCACATAGCCCACGAAAGCGGCTAAAACCAAATACGGCAAAGAAAAATTCACGAGCTTTTTTATAAAATCACCAAAATTTTCCGTATGAGTAATACCGGTTCCCGCCAAAGATGTCTTTGCAAGACCTGTGCCCGCCGCAGTTTCAGAAATACAGAGCGGATTATTCTTGTCTTCCTCACTCCTGCAGTCAATTCCCGCGCAGTCCTTGTTGCCCGGGTCATCCAGGCAAAGGCCAAAGGGCAGTTCCGTATCTGTCACAGAGCCCTCAAAAATAGCTGCCTGTGAATGTTTAACAGGTATAAAAACCGTGATAAAAAGAATGACACCGGCAGTGATAAAGAATTTGATGAAGGATTTGATAATGGGATTCATTTCTGTTTTTCGTAATTTTTCTAATAATTATAGCAAAAAAAGGCCATAAAATCAATAGTCTTTGGGGTATTTGAGCACAAATCACATGTCTATTTTATTGGTGATAAACTAATCCTGACCATAAGCGAGGAAAAAACAGCACTAAAAAACCCCGCTTTGAGGCGGGGTTTTCACTTAAATCTGAACATTATTTCCTTTCCAGCGAGTAAACGGCACGACCCACACGGATGAAATTAGGATTCTTCTGTAAATTAAGGGAAATAGTGCCTATTTTTACATCACGCTGGTCCAGAACTTCTTTGATGATCTGCTTTTTTGACATAGGTCCGTTCTTCTCAAGCAGTCTTTCAATGACATCGGAAACCGTACCCGGTTCATAACCCCACTTGGAAAGGGCATAAAGACCGCGACCGACCAGTACGAACTGATCATAGCGAATGAGTTCGTTATGTACCGCCTGAACGGTTACCACCTTCTTGTCAAAGCCAATCTCGCCAATACGGTTAGAGATCTCAACAAAATGAAGAGGTTTTTTGGCTTTGTCCAAAACAATTTCAGCCTTGTCACGAATGGAACGGGGGTTGACATGACGCCATTCCATAAGGCCCCATTTTTCTTCCAGCTTGCGGGCTCTTTTGTCAGTGGTCAGGCTTGAAATAATGAGCTTACTTGAAATAGTCTTGTTTTTGAATAAACTTAGGTTCTGAACGGCTGAAATAAGCTGATCTTCGGTCATTACGTTGCCGTGCTTTTTAAGTGCCGCAAGACCAGCTTCAGTAATTTTTCGGACTTCTCCGGTGCTCAATTCCTTAAGCATCCAGAAAGCTTCGGAGGTATTGGTGCGGGGCACTTTTTTAAGATCCACATCGCAATTGAGCGAAAGGACGATTATCTTTCCATCAACTTTGTCGCCGGTATAAATGTTTTGGAGGATCCGGTTGATAATTTCAGTCTCAAGAATTACTCCTCCCTCCTGGCTCATGATCTCCTTCGCTAAACGGTTAATTAATCTGAGTTTGGTATTACTAACCGTTCGGCGGAGTTTACCAAGGGCAATATTTTCAATCTGTCTGATTCGTTCCCGTGTGACCGCATAGTGTTTACCTATTTTATCCAAAGTCTGTCTGGGTTTATTATCCAGACTAAAACGCTTGATAATAACATCCTTCTCCTTATCAGTCAGCACCAGAAACATATCCTCAATCACCTCTTTTAAATTGAAGTGCTCCTGTTGCAGGACAGCAAGCGCGCCGCTCGCATTTCCTGTGGATGCTTGTCCGGATGTGGTCATTGAATGGGGGGTTAAATCGTAACATGTAGAGGCAACTTTGGCACAAGGGGGTTTGTTTCCCGGGAGCCAATTAACATAATACTACCGCTTCCAAAAACGTCAAGATGACAAATTTGTGAACAAGGGTATTATTTTATATGAAATTTGAAATATGTCAATAGAAAACACTGCCTCTAAAATTTAATTACCTTCCTCCGCTCTTCCTTTCTGACAGCAGCTTTGGCTTTATTCCTTCGGCAACGAAGTTTACTTTTGGGCTGCATCGTCTTCACGCCACTGAGTCCATGCTGTTTACTGGCATGTCTATTGGTCATATTTAGGTTAAATAAGGCAAAAATTGAAAAACTGTTCCAGATTCTAATCTACGGGTAATTGACTGTCAAGAAATTTCTTTTAAAACCCCCTACTCCTTAAAAATCGAGTTCGATCGCTACAGGACAATGATCCGAACCCATAACCTCAGGCATGACATAAGCGTCTTTCAGATGTTTTTTTAGTTCCGTCTGCAGAAAAATATAATCAATCCTCCATCCTACGTTCCTTTCCCGGGCTCCCGAGCGCATGGACCACCACGTATATAGGTGGGGTTCCTTATGAAATTCACGAAGACTGTCAACAAAACCTTTTTCGATCACCCGGTCGATCCATTTCCGCTCGATAGACAAAAACCCTGAAACATCTTCATTTTCCCTGGGCCTGGCCAAGTCGGCTTCTTTGTGAGCCGTATTAAGATCACCACAAAAAATGATCTTCTTCCCCTGCTTTCGCAAAGCTTCAATATGCTTCAAAAAAGCCTCATAGAACTCCAATTTGTAATTCAGTCGGTCAGAACTCTGTTTTCCGTTGGGAAAATAAACGTTAAAAAGTGTAAATTCTTTAAATTCCGTTACAATAACGCGTCCTTCACGATCAAATTCCTCAACGCCGAAGCCATCAGTAATCTTGATTGGCTCTTTTTTTGTATATGTAGCCACCCCACTATAGCCCTTCTTGACTTGCGATGAGCTGAAATAAGCGTGATAGCCCTTCGGATGAGTGAGTTCAAAACCCAACTGATCAGAATGAGCTTTAGTCTCCTGTAAACAGAGAATATCGGGCGATTCCTTTTCAAACCACTCCAAAAAGCCTTTATTCACTGCCGCCCGAATGCCGTTAACGTTCCAGCTGATAAGTTTCATGAATCTATGATAGTGGACTTCTGATATTTTTTAAAGCAACGTATTATAAAAATGAATTACAATTACATTTAACGTCTATGGACAGAAGAGCATTATACATATTAACCGTAATCACTCTCATCATCATTAACGGATGTCAAAAAGAGCAACCTGTAATAAACAGATATAGCAAAATACCACCCGGTACTGCTAAAGAGACCCCTGAGAGTGATTATCATCCACCTCGCCTGCATTCTAATGAATATAATAAGCCGGTACCGCTTGGCGCTGTAAGCACGACAGGCGCGGAAGATTCCCCTTTTATACCCGCAGACAGAAAGGAGTTGTACTTTTTCTTCACTCCTGACGTGAGTGTACCACCGGAAAAACAGCTACTTGATGAAGTAACAGGGATATATGTTTCAAAATATTCTGATGGAGTCTGGCAGGAAGCCGAAAGGGTTATCCTGCAAAATCCCGGCAAACTGGCTTTAGACGGATGTGAATTTGTTCAGAATGACACAATGCTGTTCTGCACAGCCAGAGAAGGCTATACAGGACTTCATTGATTTTCGGCTAAACGCAAAAATGATCAATGGAATAGCTGGAAGAATGCTGATTTTGACCCGGAATTCGAAGTGGGTGAATTACACATTTATGATGATGAACTCTATTATCACTCCTCAAAGGAAGGGGGAAAAGGCGGAACGGACATCTGGATGCTGACCAATATCGACGGCAAGTGGCAAAATCCCGTCAACGTTGAGGCTGTCAACTCGGAAGTGGATGACGGTTATCCGTTTATTACAGCCGATGGGCAGGAAATGTGGATCAACCGCTGGTACATGGGCACCCCGGCCGTTTTCAGATCAAAATGGGCAGATGCTAGAGGCAGACATATATGTCGCAGAGAAAAAATAGCCTATTCAAAATTCTCATGTGGTGGCAATTCCTCTTCAGGTGGTCGCATTTTTTCCTCGTGAGGTCGTAGCTCTTCTTTTGCAATAAATTCGCATTCCCCTCCATGCAAAAAGTGTGCGCCGCTCTTCACAAGCTCACATTCATTAGGAAAGGTTTCCTGCCTTGGTCCTGACTTGTCAGGTGATGGAAACTCTCCGCAAACAGGATGAAATTCCTCGGGGCAGCCACCCGACAGAGACTCTTCAGGATGTGGTTCTTCGGGATGTTGTTCTTCGGGATGTGGCACGATTTCTTCACGAGGTGGCTCAGGTTGAATAATCTCTTCTTCATGCGCAAATTCATCAGACCAGTCCTTTTTCAGGTTTTCAGCTTCCTGGAAGAACTCCTCTTCAAATCTCCTCATTTCAGCCTCACGACGCCTCATTTCCTCTTCTTCTTTAAGACGCCTCTCCTCTTCCTCAAAGTGTCTGATCTCCTCCTCATTCCAATCCCAATCATTTTCTTCAAAATGCTTTATTTCCTGATCAAATCTATCATGATGCTCATTCACCTCCCTCCACTTATCACCATAAAACCTAAAATCCACCATCTCCGGCTCAACAAAGGACATTTCCTCCTGCCCTTCGCCCTGCCTGCCGGCAGGCAGGGCTTCAGCTTCGACAGGTTGATCCGCCAGGGTGGGCTCCGATGGCGTCACCTCATTCGGCAGTGGCTCTTGTGGAACCGGCTCTTGTGGAACCGGCTCTTGTGGAACCGGCTCCTTGGGGAAAGCTTCCATTTTCCAATCTCTGGCAATCTCAAGATACTGATTTTTGATAGGGGTGATAATCTTTTTACTATTTTCTTCAGTAATCTGCCCAGCCATTTCATCTAGTAAAAAGGCATTGCTAGCTAGCGTCTTTTTAATATTTCTAAGTACAACCGATTGCTTATTCTTTGGTATCTTTTTTGTTTCGTAAATAGACTTCTGAAAGAACAGCACACCCTCAGCTATCAACCCTTCCGATATACTACCAACAGATAGTCTGATTATCACATCATCAGCCTTGGCAGACGGAATCAAAAAACTATACTCACCGCGCATTTCTCTTCCAAAGGCAACATCCGCCTCCCTCATTCTCCACTCCGAAAGCTGCAGGAAGTAATTAGCCCTGTTAACCGGACTCCTCATGGCGTGAAGCTTATCGAGCTCAATATCACGTTTCCACCCGTATAAAAAATCACCACGCACAATGCTTTCATTAGCGTAAACATAACCATCTATGCCAATCTTTGCGAATGGCAAAATAATCAAAACCGCTAAAACAGGAGCAAACATACGAGTCAATAATGTGCGGGAAAGTCCAAATTGTATACTTCTGCGTACTCTGGCCTGAAAAAGCCTGGCACGTATCTTTAAATCCCCTGCAATTGACAGTCTCTTTATAGGGAGTCTAAATTTTGCTGATGACTTATTCATTATAGTAATGCGCTAATACATAACAATAATACATAATATAGTTCTTTTCTTGCCCGTAACTTACTTAGAGCGCGTGATATCGATTGCCTGATATTGTCCTCTGATTTTTCGGTAACGAGTGCAATCTCTTTGGTTGTCAGATCTCCTAAAAACTTTAACAAGATGCACTCTTTTTGGAAGGCGGGAATCTCACTGAGTACCTTATGAACCTTCTCAATCTTCATATTATTGTCTACATTTCTGACGAAGGCTTCCGAATTTTGATCAGACACTTCTAATCCCTCTTCCAGATCAGCATAATTTTTTTGTGTCCTAAAATAATCAATTAAAGTATTGCGAACGATGGCAAAGATCCATGAATAGAATTTTTTAGAGTGGTCAAACGAATCAAAGTGCTCATATGCCTTAACAAAAACATCACCTGTTAAATCTTCTGCAGTCGCTCTGTCACCATTTAATCTATAGAAGAAAAAACTAAAAACCTTGTGTTTATATTGATTATAATAAGCGCTAAATGAAGTTCTTTCTTCCATTATCTACTTTTTTCACTCGGGGGGAGGTCCGCCCTGCCTACCGGCAGACAGGCGCGGCGGACGCCCCCCTAGATTAGTTGAAATAATACTTCCAGTACAACTTATTCTTTGTTATCTGTTGGACAGAAATTGATAGATGGCAACAGCTACCTCCGCACGCGTTAACTCCTGAGCCGGCATAAGCTTTGAAGTTCTTTCAGGGAAAAGCTTGTATTTAGCTGCGGCTCCGGCATATTTTGCGAACCACTGATCACTGGAAACGTCTGCGAATGAATGAGGAAGATTTTCTTCCAGATCAAAGGTGATACTTAGCATCTTCAGAAATTCGGCAGTATTAACTGTATCTGCCGGTTTGAACAATCCATCAGCATACCCTTTTATAATGCCCTTATTGGCAGAGGTTACAACATATTTTGTGTACCACTGCCCATCTAATACATCACCGAACTGACCGTTGTTGGCAACATCTTCCACTTCGCCAAAACGAGAAAGAAGTAGGAATTTGGCGGCTTCCGCACGATTGACAGGCTTAAACCCCTTAAATTCACCGTCCGGATAACCGCCAATTACAGCTCTTCTGTATAATTCTGCAGCAGCCTTACCGGAAAGACTATTGATATCAGTGTCAGAAAATGGATTGTTTTTGAAGACGGTAATTACTTCATCTTCGTATCCTGCTGGCGGTTCATTATTATAATGTTCCACTGGCGATTCCTCATGATTTTCAATTGGCGGTTCATCATGGCGAATTGACGGAAAATGATCAACCTGAATTTTTTCAAGTAGTCCATCTAGAATAAAAATCAGATCATCAAGTGTATCAACCTCATGCAGGGCTTCAATTGCAAGCTGAATGAGATCGCGATCTGCAGTGTCTTCAATATAATTGATAATTTCCTCTAACTCAGCAATAAAATAATGTCTCTTGTCTTCCAATATCCACTGATCGTTATTGCCTTCGCATCTACTATCGTATGTTTCTGATACCTGGTCGCAAGGCACTTGGCCATTTGAATCATCGCTCGCCAAGACTATCGATGTAGGAGTAATCGATGTAGCAATAAAAGAGAATAACGCCAGAAATGAAAATAATTTCTTGTTCATAGTATTTTTAATTTAGAAATAATAAAAAGAACATGTTCACTAACGAATACGAACAAGCTTAAAAAGTGTGACAAAAAACTTCCCAATCAATAAAAAAATCCTCCAACCGGAAGGCTCAGAAGGAGGAGGGTGGTTCGTAGCACCAGAGGTTTGTTATCTACGTCCGATACAAGAGTAGGCTCGTAACAAACTTTCATGCTATCTACGACCAATAGACATATTAGCATGTGCAAATTTTTTGTGCAAGCTTTTTTTGTGAATTATTGAACTGTTTAAATAATCCTGATAAAGTAACCACTGATATTAACAAAAACATTATGGTTACTGTTCACGTAAACGGAAAAGATTACAAAGTAGATGAAAATTCCGAAAAAGACCTGATGCACCAGCTGAAAGAACAAGGTGCCGAAATTGTGGCCGCCTGCAATGGGGCGGGAATTTGCCAGACTTGTGCCATAAAAGTAAATTCCGGAAAACTAACAGAAAAGACTGAAACCGAAAAGATGATGGACCTGCCCGAAGGACAGCGTCTAAGCTGCCAGTGCCGGGCCCAATCCGATCTGGACATTGAACTGATTTATTAGTTAATGTTACCCAGGGCAATACTGGTGGACATTATAGGGCCGGATGTCACGCCTGAAGAAAGTCTGGCTCGTTTAAATGAGCTCGAAAGCCTTCTGGTGACCTACGGCGGCTTTGTTATCGTTCGAAAAATACAAAAGAAACAAGTACCCGACTACAAAACATATATAGGTAAGGGAAAAGTGGAAGAAATCCTTCAGGATTCTTTAGATCTCGGAGCTGAATTTGTCATAATCAACAACCTCCTAAAACCACAACAGCTTTATAACCTGGAAGGAGTTTTTCGGAAACATGAAATAAGGGTATGGGACAAGATTGATCTGATTTTAAAGATATTTTCGAAGCACGCCACCACCAAAGAAGCCAAATTACAGATTGAACTGGCCAGCCTGAAGCACCTTGGCCCCCGTATTTTCAGAATGGGACAGGATTTAATGAGACAGGGCGGCGGAATCGGAACCCGGGGTCAGGGTGAAACCAATATCGAGATCATGAAACGCCACATCGCCGCCCGTGAGCATAAAATAAAGGAAGACCTGAAAAAAATCGTCAAAAACCAGGAGGGCCAGCGAAACAAAAGACAGGATCAGGGCTTTAAAACAGCCGCCATCGTGGGTTACACCAATGCCGGAAAATCCCGCCTGCTTCAGAGTCTGACCAACAAAAAAGTAAAGGTGAAAGATGAGCTTTTTGCCACACTGGACAGCCGTATCGGCAAGGTTTATCTGCCGGATATCAATCAGAGTGTGCTGATTTCGGATACAATCGGCTTTATCCGCGACCTGCCGCCCGAACTGATCGAAGCCTTTGACTCAACTCTGGCAGAGACTGTCCATTCCGATATGCTTCTGCATGTAATCGACTGCAGTGACTTTGAAATAGAGTGGAAAATAAGGGTGGTTGATGAAGTTCTCAAAAAATTGCGATGCTCCGATAAATCCATCATTCATGTTTTCAATAAAATAGATCTTCTCGGGGAAACAAGAAAAAAGAATATTCTGAAAGAATTCAGCCACTTAAAACCCATATTTATATCCGCTGAAAAAAAGATCAATCTCGATGCACTGAAAAACAGCATCGCGGACAAACTTGGCTAAGCGGCCATTTCTTCAGCTACTTTCCTGTAATCATCAAGCTTCCCCTTAAAAGGTTCCCATGCACTATCGAAAATTTGACGGGACTTTTCCTGAAGCTCAACAATTTCACTTTTTAATCTTTCAATCCTGACTTCATTTTCAGGATCCTCCTGATAACATACTACAAGATTATGTTCCAACTTACGTCTTTTTTTATAAAGCTGATGCTCATCTTCCTTGGCATCATGCATGCTTTCCAGCTGAAACTGAATTTCGGTTATATGATCCCCTCTTGTTTCAGGATCTTCCAGTCTTATTTTAAAGAGAAGGTCCCTGTACCCTGAAGGACGCATATTTACGAAACGGTCTTTTACCGCGACAATTTCGACACGCTCATAAAGTTCTATAACAGCTTCATAAAGTGATTCAAGATCTTCAAATAAAATAGTCGTGCGAACTACGTCGCCAATCGTTCTGTAAGAGCCGTGCTCCAGCCTTTTTTCCAGCATACGATCCATGCTTTTCAGCTCGCCTGCCTCAGTTGGTGTTCCGCCGCTTGCTTCCGCCACTTCTCTGGTAACCCGGTTATGAGTTTCCATAACCCGTGAAGCCATGGCACGAATGGCATCAATATCGTCAGTCCCCTGATCGACCCCGACATCGGCAAGTTTTCTGGATAGTTCCGTCGTCAAATGAGGCCCATGAACAAGGGGATTGTTAATGTGATCGATAAGTCTGTCGACACTTTTTCTGGTTTCCCCTACCCTCTCAAAAAATCCTGATTCACGTCCTCTTTCGGTTTTTAGCGCGTTAAATGGCATTGATTTTTTGTTTTCTAATCCAGTAATTATAACACATTTTTTAAGCTAAAACAAGCCATCAAAAAATGTGGACAAAAAACATCAATGGTAATTTGACTTCAGTCGCTCAAAAATAAAAAACATGTCAGCCCAAGGCTGGTTGAAAACAAAAAGTTATCTCAGTGAATTTGTTACCTGCATACGCCTTCTCTGCAGTGTCTGTTCGCACAAATGCAAATGACTTTCTTAAGAGCCGCGAGACCGACCAGCAAATAAACAATTGCTTCAAGCGTTGGCCAGCCACCCAAAAGAGCATTAATCACGTTTAAGTCGGATCCTGTCAGCATTCCAAGGCCCACTAATCCCCAATTCAGACCTCCTATAATAAGAATGGTAAAGGCTGTCACGCATATTATTCTTTTATTTTTCATGTTAATGACAAAATTAATAATAAACTCCAAAAAAAGTATAACCGCCAGCCGGGCAAAAGGCAAACCTGCTCAGATGTGTTTCCGAACCACATAACCCGCCTTCACCTCTTCGGACACTGAAAAACGAATGGTAAATTCCTGCCCTGGATGCGCCACATCAATCACCCGGTCATCAGACGCATTTCTAAACTCATCAAGTTCTGCCGGAATATTTGTTGTGGGTGTGATTATATCGAGCCGGTCGCCTTTACGCAGGGTATTTCTTACCTCCATATCAGCCATGTTGCCATCAACTTTTCTGATCACCCCGGCAAAACAATATTTGCTATTGTAATCACCCAGGTCACCCGTATATTTTTGGCCCTCCGCACCAGGCTTTTCATACCAGAAACCGGTGAAGTAACCGCGTGTGTTGATGGTTTCGGCCAGATCCAGAAGTTCGGGAGTCGGCTTCTTGCCATCAGCCGCCAAATCCATCGCCTGCCGATATATGCGTGAAGTAATAGCCGTGTAGAAAACGGTTTTGTGCCGACCCTCAATCTTCGCTGAATCGATACCGGAATCGATCACGTCATCCATGTGCTCGACCATACACATATCTTTGGCGCTCATAATACTCGTCCCCTCATCATCTTCATAAACAGGAATATACTCATTGGGTCGCTTACTTTCTTCCAGATAGAACATTTTATAATTCCATCGGCAACTGTGAGCGCACATTCCCTCATTGGCATCACGACTGCTCATGAAGTTGGAGAGAAGACACCTGCCGGAATAAGCCATGCACATAGCTCCATGCACAAAGGCCTCAAGTTCTATATCAATCCCCTTCTCTTTGAGCTTTTCACGAATCTGTTTAACTTCACGAAGGGAAACTTCCCTTCCCAGAACGACGCGGGTGACTCCAAGCTTCGCCCAGAATTCGCAGGCCGATGAATTAAGGGTATTGGCCTGAGTGGATACATGAATATCAATCCAGGGGCACTCCTGCCTGACATGCATCATGATGCCCGGATCAGAAATAAGCAGGCCGTCGGGAATAAGATTTTTCTTTTTCAGCTCTTTGAGTCTTGCGATCTCTTTCTCCAAAAAATTCATCTTGTTCTCATGGGCATAAATGTTCATTGTAAGATAAAGCTTCTTACCCAGAGCACGGGTAATCCGAAGGGCCTCTTCAATATCATCGATGTCCATGGTACTGCCTTTTACGCGCATACTGACTGACTTCATGCCCATATAACAGGCATCCGCTCCATACATATAAGCCACTCTGAGTTTTTCCAAATCACCGGCCGGTGCAAGTACTTCGGGTTTCTTCATAAAAAGTGAAAACATTATATCAGAGAGCTATTGAAAATAAAGCCAAAAAGTGATATAATAAACAGACTATATTGAAATGCCTATGCCCAAGAAAACACCCTTCTACAAAAGAAAGCTCTACATTATTCCTACGATTCTCATTTTGATTGCCGCCGGCTGGGTGACTTTTTCGATGACCAGAGAAAAAGTCGTCGATATCCAAACAATGAAAGCCGTTAAGAAGGATCTGATTCAGGAAGTCAGTGTTACCGGAAGCGTGGAGCCATCCGAAAGCGTAAATCTGAGCTTCGAAATAAGCGGAAAGGTAAACGAAATCTTTGCTGATGTAGGTGATCGCGTAATTGCAGGACAAAAACTGATAAGTCTGAGTAGTGCGGATTTGCAGGCCCAGCTCAATCAAGCTTATGCCGGAGTGACAGGTGCCAATGCCCTGGTTCAGCAATACCAGGCAGCCCTGGACGTACAAAAGGCAAAACTGGAAGAAATCAAAAAAGGAACAAGGCCCGAAGAAATCCAGTTAAGTCAAACGGCCTTAGAAAATGCCAGAAAATCCTTAACCGATGCCCAGAGCAATCTGAATAACGTAGACGCAAAAAACGAAGCTGACCTGACCGGCGTTTACGAAGCTGCCCGCACAGCTTTGCCGACTGCCGCAGACGCGGGCAAAAGCGCTTTGCTCACCCTTTCCGATATTCAGTCAGTTTATTTTACAGAATCATATCAGGACAAATACTCCATCGAAACGGCAAAAGCAACGGCTGTTTATGAATTGCTGGGAACCGCCAACGCCGGCGGATGGATCAGGCAGTACATCAGTACTTTAAACGGCGGCGTTTACGGAAAGGTGCAAAACCTAAGTCTTAGTGCTTCAGGTCAGGAGATTGAAAATGCTCTTAAAGAATCTATAAGCGCGCTGCAAAAGGTCAAGAACGCCCTAAACACTATACCTATTACCAGCAACATAAGCTCAACGGATCTGACGAAATTGGACACTGAAAAAACCAGCGTCGGTACTCAAATCGACACGCTCACAGGGCACGAGCAATCGATCAGCCTTCAGAAGGCGGCCAATCAGAACCTGATTACAACAGCCGAAAACGCCGTCAACACGGCTAAAAACAATTTAGCCAGCGCGGCAGACGAACTCAGGCTGAAACAGGCAGGTTCCACGAATGAACAAATCAAAGCCCAGGAAGCAATGGTCCGACAGGCGGAAGCTTACCTTGCCTCACAAAGGGCACAGGTCTCAAGCCAGCAGGCTGTAGTTCAAAACTATAAAGCTCAGCTGGATAAAACAGTTCTTTACGCGCCTATTACCGGCCTGGTTACCAAAATGGAAGCAAAGGTGGGCGAAGTGGTTTTTCCAAGTTCGCCTTATTCAACCAGCCGCGTAACATTTGTTTCCATCATCAGCGATAAAAACTATAAAATCGAAACATACGTGGCCGAAATCGACATTGCAAAAATCGAAATCGGAGACCCAAGCAAAGTGACCCTGGACGCTTACGGCGATGAAAAAGAATTCGAAGCCAGAGTTACCGGAGTTGATCCGGCGGAAACGATTATTGAAGGAATTCCGACTTACAAAGTTACTCTGGAGTTCACCAGGGAAGATGAAAGAATTAAATCCGGTATGACAGCGAATCTTGACATTATGACCAACAAACGGGAAATGGTGATTACTGTACCTCAAAGAGCCGTTATATCCAAAAACGGAAAAAAATACCTCAAAATCCTTAAAAATGAATACTTAATCGAAGAAGTGGAAGTACAAACCGGCCTTCGAGGATCTGATGGTACAATCGAAATACTTGAAGGAATAAATGAAGGTGATGAAGTAGTCCTTTCCATCGAAGAATAAATTATGGCCATAATTGAAGCAAAAAATATCAAAAAAATCTATAACCACGAGACCGTTCCTCTGGAAGTGCTTAAAGGAATGACTTTTGATATTGAGGAAGGTGAATTTGTCGCCATTATGGGTCCCTCAGGATCAGGTAAATCAACCCTGCTTCACATCATCGGCTTTCTTGACCCACAAACCAGCGGAACCTGTCTTTTTAACGGAAAGGGAATGGACGACTACACGGAAGACGAAATTGCTCATATTCGAAACAAGGAAATGGGCTTTGTATTTCAGGCTTTTAATCTGCTTCCGCGAACGAACGTTTACGAAAACGTAAAACTCCCCCTGATCTATTCGGATCGCCCCGAAAAAGAATGGCACGAGCTGATTATGAAAGCCATCAAAGCCGTCGGTCTGGAACACAGGCTGAAGCACGAAACTTCTCAGCTTTCGGGTGGTGAAAAACAAAGAGTGGCTATAGCAAGGGCACTTGTTAACGATGCACGCGTTATTTTTGCCGATGAACCGACAGGCAATCTGGATTCAAAATCCGGCGCTTTGATCATGAAAACACTACAAGAGTTAAATCAAAAATTCGGCTACACAATTATCCTGATAACTCACGAAACTTACACTGCTGAACACGCAAAAAGGATCATCAAGATCATTGACGGACAAATTAAGTCTGATCACAAAGTGCACAAAAGACACGATGCTAATCACGGATTCAAAAAATAAGAAATGAGACTATTCCCGCAATTCAAAATCGCCGCCGGAGGACTCAGAACACATAAATCACGTTCCGCTTTAACGATATTAGGTATTGTAATCGGTATCATGGCCATAATCATGGTTATGGCCATAGGTAAAGGGGCGGAAGATCTGATACTGGATCAGATTCGTGGAATGGGATCACGCACTTTGTCTGTGGAGCCTGGGCGTATGCCGCAGGGACTTTCGGATTTTGCCGAAGTGTATACGGAATCGCTGAAAGACAGGGAGGTCACGGCGATAAAAAACAAAAATAACGTACGCGGCAATAATGAAGTCGCGCCTTTCGTATATATGAATGGAACCATATCGTATCAAAACGAAAAGATGCGAACCCTGATTGAAGGCGCAGATCAGCTATGGATGGATATTATGGATGTAGAGCCCGAAGAAGGAGCAATGTTTAGTGATTCCGATGTTAAACAAATGGCACGAGTTGCAGTTATTGGATCAAATGTAAAAGAGGAACTATTTGGCGATTCAGATGCTATTGGCCAAAGGATAAAAATCAAGAATATAAATGTAAAAGTTATAGGCGTCCTCCCTCCAACAGGTGTCAAAATGATGATGGACGTCGACGATATTGTTGTGATGCCTTATACCACGGTCCAAAAGATTTTGATGGGTATAAGTCATTATCACGCGATACTTGTAGAGGCCGAAACTGAAGAGCTGGTCCCTCTTATCGCTGAAGATATCAAAATCACACTAAGAGAAATGCACGGTATTACAGACCCTGACAAAGATGACTTTCACGTGGGGACTATGGAGGACGCCATGGAAATTATTGGTAGTGTGACTTCAGTTTTGACCCTTTTACTAATTGCGGTAGCCGCCATTTCCTTACTCGTTGGAGGCATAGGAATTATGAATATCATGCTCGTTTCCGTTACGGAAAGAACAAGGGAAATCGGCTTGCGTAAAGCAATTGGAGCAACAAAAACTGATATTATCACTCAATTCTTAATCGAAGCGGTAATTCTTACGATTCTCGGAGGAATAATCGGAATCGCAATCGGCGCCGCGCTCACATGGGTTGTAGGATTCGGAATCAGGGAAATCGGAGGCTTTGTTAGCTGGAGGTTCTTCTTCCCGATGTCCGCCGTTGCCCTTGGTGTTGGAGTGGCAGCCGCAATCGGTCTGATCTTCGGCTTGTACCCCGCCCGACAGGCGGCCAGCAAGAGCCCGATTGAAGCTTTACGATACGAATAGGATTATTGATCGTTACAAATAATGATATCTTCAAAAGGGTCATATGGATCATCCCTTTTTTTCTTTACAATATGAAAAGGTTTATCTTTTTTATAGATTGCCACCCAGATATCAACCTTGCTCAAAGATAAACCAATTTTCCGAGCCGCCTCTTTAAGCATCTCATCATATCCTGCCCGCACGTCAGTCTTACCGTATTTTTTGCAACCATGCGAAGCCTCCCAGGCGCCAAGAATATAGATTCCACGATCGCATTTTTCAAGCAGAGCCTGGGTAGTTGCCAACTGCTCCTCGGCGCAAACAAAATTGCCGTTATCTGTGCATATACCAATCGGCACACCTTCTTCAAGAAATCCTCTGGCAATCTCACCCGTCAAAAAAGTTTTTCCGACCTCAGGACCGGATCCATTGATCGCCATGACAACATAATCTTTTTCTTTCAAAAGCTCAGCGATCTGCACGCGAGCTTTCTTCAGACCTCCCTCAAAACTGCATATTTCGGGAACTGCCGGCAGGCTTTCAGTTGAAGGAGGTTTTTTCATGCCAGTTTCTTCAGAATATCATTCACAAAATCCACCACCTTTTGATTGCCCGCCCTCAACCCCAATTCCTTCATTCGCCGTAAAGTCGATTTATGATTTTTATAGTCACCAACTGTTTTACATGATTTAGTTTTATCAATAAGGTCAACAAGTTCATTCTGATAGCAAACCTTTTCACCCTGCGCATCACCTATCTTTTGGAATTTCTCCAGAGCCTTCCGATATCGCTTCGACTTCAGATGATCAGTCGCCTCCATCTGAGCGACCTGTTTCTGCAGTTTTGTATTGCCTGACTTATTTGCAAAAAGCGCGGCTTTGGAAAAATTTTTCTGCTTCGCGTAATAAACCGCCATATTGTGATACGCGATAAAAAGATTTTTTTCGACCGTCGCCCTGTGACTGGAAAAATGAAAGGCAAGCTCAGCGCTCTTGAGCATATTGGCAGAACTGATTTCAAACTGCCTCTCGGAAGGATCAGGAATATCCAGAAGATTCGCCGCCACGATTTCTTCCACATCACTCAAAAAAACATAATCGTCATAACTGGCCAAAGTGGCATTGGTCGTTTCAATATCGATTCCCTTGTAATGCAGGCAAATATGTCCCGGCAGGATCTTCACATTTAAATCGCCCACCGGAAAACGAAGTGAATAAAGATAAATGTATAAGGTAGTGATCTGGTTGCAGTCCCCCACCAGCATTTCGGAAGTCGGATCGCGCAGGAGTTTTTCAAAAGTCGCCGATTCCTGATACTGAAGTTTTTTACCGGGACTCAGATAGCTCATGATTCCGAGCAGGTAAGTCATTTTTTCATCCTTCTTAAATTCCGATGGAATATCGAGTGACTTCTGCCGCTCAGCTATCGACTTCTTCCGCGTGTCAAAAAAGAAAACAAAATCTTTCGCGATTAAATATTCGTGCTCATAAAGTTTTCTCCGATGGCGCCTTTTGAGTATTTTGTATCCTTTGAATTTGTATTCAAGAAAAATAGTCAGCTTCACCAGATCCTCCTGTATAAGTTTTTCAAGATCTTCTTTGGAACGCGCGCGTACATTTTTCAGAAAACGATCAACCTTTCTTTCAAAAGGGTCGGCACAGACCGAGAAGAAACCGATAATTCTGAAAATAATTGAGAAAGGATTCATTTGCTAAATAATCAAAACCAATCATAGCATACGCGCGCCAATGAAAAACCCCGCCAGAGGCGGGGCTTAACAATATAATGAAAAAAGAAATTATCTTTTCTTGGAAACCTTCTTTGCAGGTTTCTTCTTAGCTACTTTCTTCTTAGCTACTTTCTTTTTTACCACTTTCTTTTTTGTGGGCATAAGAATTTTGTTTTAAAGAAATAAACTTAACTTAAGTATAAATAAATTTTCTATAAAAAGGCAACAAAAAATCATTCAGAAAAAATTTGGAACTAAATTATAAAACCAAAGTACCCGAAAACAAGGCCAAGAACAATGGCTACAAAAGCGTAACTGGTTATGATTTTACCGTTAACCCATGATTTGGTTATATTAAAAAAGGTGGTCGGAAAAGCTAAGAGCATCACACCTTTAATCAGAGCAAGCCAACCGATAATAGTAACCAAAACTTCCCAGCTTTTTACCCAGTTATTATGAAAAGTAACCAAAGCGAAACCTGCAACCAGAGCTATAAAACCTCCAACATACATAGCGGTTGTATCTTTTGAGAATCCGTCCAGGAACTTCGCATAGTATTTTTTATCTAAAAGCATACCTATACCGACTGACAGGTAAATGATGGCAGCCACCTGGGCCACAAAAATAGAAAGATCCATATTTTATTTTGTTAAAAAATATTTGATTAAAACATAACACACTTATTTTTTTGGATAAAGATCCGAATCAATCGTCTTTCAGAACTTACCTGCATAAATTCAGAAAAGATTAACTTTTTATACTTGCGACAAAAAGAAGCTGATCAGGTTTTTCAGACTGAGCAGGGTAACCAGGAGTCCCACAAGAATCATCAGAGGTTTATAAGGAAGTTTTTTGGTTAAGTATGGGCCAAGCGGAACCGCCAAAAGACCGCCAATAATTAAACCGACAATTGTCTGCCAGTATTCAAGATGAATAGCGGCCAGTAAAGCGGCGGAAGCTGCAACTGCCACAAAAAATTCACTCAGGATCACGGAACCGATAGCCTTTCTTAGATTCTCGCCCTTAAAAAACAAAGTCAGGGTAATCAGCGGCCCCCAACCTCCGCCGCCAATGGAATCCAGTATGCCACCCACAAATCCAAAGGGGGTAAGTTTGCGCCCCCATCGTTCGCTTCTTGCCCGCATGAGCTTATCCCGGAAGAAAATAAATGTTTTAATAATCAGAGGTTTACGTTCAAAAGCTTTTTCAATAAGAAGGAAGCCCATAATAAACAGGTAAACTGAAATGAAAGGCAAAATAAGATCCCCGGGTATACTGGTTAACAGATAAGCGCCTGCAATCGCACCGAGCACTCCCGGAATAATAAGATATTTCAGAATTCCTTTATCCACATTACCGGCCCGCAGGTGCGCCACCCCCTCGGCCCCGGCTGTGAAGATCTCGGCCGTGTGGATACTCGCACTGCTGACAACCGGAGGAATACCGAAGCTCAGAAGAAAAGTATTGGAAGTGATACCGTAAGCCATCCCCAAAGATCCGTCGATCAGCTGAGCCACAAAACCTATTCCTGTCGCCAGAAAAAGCTGATGGTCAAACTCAGCAAACTCACCCCGTAAATACAGGGGAATCAGTGCTACAAAAACAATGGAATATATGAGTATGCCCTCCAGCCAGAGCCTGCGTTCAAAGCTTTCCCTGGTGTTGATGTTGAAAAGTATATACGTAGCGCTTATTCCGACAAGCGCGTTGAGAACAAGGATAACGGCCAGTCCATAAAACAGCATTTCGAAACGAGGACCCGCTGTGAAATAACCACACAAAGCCAGCCCCATCGCAAGCAGGACCCTAAGCAGCCGGTCAACATTGTGGATATTTCTTTTGGCCATTTTTTTATTTCATTCAGGATTATATCATGCGCCATTCATAACTGAATAGTAATGGGGCATTATTCAAATTTCTCCCGCTTTCTGAAATGGGTGTGAATAATCGATGATGATTTTTCCTTCGGTAATTTGGCAAGGTAGTCTTCAAAAAATTCCTTCACCACCGGATTCTGATGCGCCTTCCGGATTTTGGTTTTGTCATCGATATGATAGAGCGCTTTTTTCCGTTCGGCGATTATTTTCGCGTTGGTGGGCTTTGGCTGTCCCCCGCCCCCGACACACCCACCAGGGCAAGCCATCACTTCAATGTAATCGTATGCTTTCGGGTTCTTCAGAACTTCCTCAATAATCGGAACCGCATTTTTGGTTAAATAAATGACGGCAACGTTCAGTTTTTTTCCGCCGATATCGACAGTCGCCTTTTTGACACCCTCCGAATCACGGACATCTTTGTATTCTATCTGATCGATTTCTTCGCCCGTCAAAAAATAATGAGCGCTTCTGAGGGCGGATTCCATCACGCCGCCCGCCGCACCGTAAACGATTCCCGCGCCGGAAAAAGCGCCACAGGAATCCACTTCACTTTCTTCAAGGCTCATCAGATCAATGTTGTGTTTTTTGAGCAAGTCAGCCGTTTCTCTGGCAGTTAGCACGATATCGACCGGATAAACGCCATCAATTTTTAGCTTCTCCAGTTTTGCCTCATATTTTTTTGAAGTACAGGGCATTAAAGAAACTACGACAATATTTTTGGGATCAATCCCCTCTTTTTCCGCCCACCAGGTTTTGTAAGCTCCGCCGGAATGGATGTGCGGCGAACGCGCGGTCGTGAGATTGGGAATGATTTCGGGATGATAAAACTCAGCGTACTTCACCCAGCTTGGACAGCAGGAAGTGAACATGGGCATGACCCCTCCGTTTTTGATACGGTCCGCCAGCTCCATGGCTTCCGTGTATGTGGTAATATCGGCACCCATGGTAACATCAAAAATCTTATCAAAACCAATTTTGCGGAGGGCGGTGTACATTTTTTTCTGGACATTGGTTCCGGGAGGCTGACCGAATTCCTCGCCGATACTCGCCCGCACAGACGGGGCCATCTGGACTATGGTGATCTTGCTTTTATCCCTGAGCGCCCTTTCAGCTTCGTCGATATTTTTCTGCTCATAAATCGCGTCCACCGGGCAAAGGAATGTGCACTGACCGCAATAAATACAGTCCACACCGGAATCGCAATTGTATTCGACATGCTTCTTACCGCCTTCCTCCTTAATCTTCAGAAAATTGATACCGACTTTATTGCAGCTCATCACGCAGGCCGTGCAGGCGATGCACTTTTCACGATCAAACTGAATGGCCTCTCGCATTCGGTGAAATTGGCCTTCCCTTTTCTGATCTTCTTCACAACTCATTTTTTTGCCTTAATAAGTGGATAAACGATCAGCCCGCCAATAAGAGCGGTCACAAATTGCGGCCAGCTCATCATAACGGAAATACGACTGACTAAGTCCGCCCCAAGAAGCCGATCCATCAGAAAAATCAAAATGAGATTTAAAAAGGCGTACTTTAAAAAGGCCGCCACCAAAATTCTGACCGCATAATTTTTTACAGCCAGATACCGGAAAGAAAGAATCAGCACCGCGTTACTTACCATAATAAAAGGAACCATAGGCGCGAGCGGGAGCGGTAGTAAGCCGCTGCTCAGAGCCATTGTACTGGGCATCAGCCCAAGGACTACAGCCTCCATCGGCCCAACGCAGACTGCCGCGAGAATAAGAGAGGCGTTCACAATCGGCCCCGTGATCCACTGATTATGGATAAAACCGGGTAGCACAATCGCCAGAGCCAGCAACAAGACGAAAAGAATCAGTCTGGACCTGGTTATCGTTAAAGCACGGCACGCTAAACTCGTTATTTTCATTTTTGGGTTTATTTTAATAGATTCCTTTAGGCGACAAATCCAAAATATCCGAACAGAAGACTGATGGCAATGGCCAAAACACCGAATGCCTGAGAATTTTTAAACCAACCCCTGAACCAGCTGAGGCTGTCGGGGTATGCGATAAACATGAACCCCTTGATAAGCGCGGCCCAGCCGATAATGGTAATAAGCACAGTCCAGTCTTTTACCCAAATGTTATGGTAAGTCACCAAAAGCACTCCTACAATAAGCGCCACAAAACCCATGGCAAAACTGAGAGCGCGGGAAGCCATCAGATCCTCCAGGATTCCTTTAAAAGTCATCTGACCGGAAAGCGCGCTGATACCGGCCGCGAGATATAAGAGCGAAATAATCTTCGCCGCTAAAATTGATAGTTCCATTTTGTTTGTGTTACTTGATACCTGTTTAATTGTACCACATTTCAAAAATCCGGATTTTACTGAGAACCGTAGTTTAAGAAAAATTATGACAGTTCGGCATTTTACCGTGAACCGATATTTGTGTAAGATAACAACCGGTTTATTTTTTTAATGCGGATCAATCATGAAAATCACGGTTGTCGGCACCGGCTACGTGGGCCTTGTGACAGGAACATGTTTTGCCGAAATGGGTTTTGACGTAATGGGAGTGGATATCGACAGGCAAAAGATCGATAATCTGAAAAATGGCATCATGCCTATTTACGAGCCCGGACTGGAAGAAATGGTAAGGCACAATCAGCGTGAAGGCCGTCTGCATTTTTCGTCCGATATCAGGAAAGGCGTGGAATTCGCCGATGTGCTCTTCAGCGCCGTGGGCACACCACCCGATAAAGACCACAAAGCCGATTTGCAGTACGTGCGTCAGGTGGCTAAAAGCTTTGGTGAAAATGTCAGCGGCCATAAAATCTTTGTCAATAAATCCACGGTGCCTGTCGGAACCGGTTCTGAATGTAAAAAAATCATTCAGGCCGAAATCGATAAGCGCGGATCCGATGCCACCTTCGACATCGTCAGCAATCCTGAATTTCTGCGTGAAGGAGCGGCCATAAAAGACACTATGAATCCCGAACGTATTGTGGTGGGGGTAGAAAATGACCGCGCCAGGACAGTAATGGAAAAGATTTACCGCCCCCTTACCCGCACCGGCCGCCCCCTGCTCTTCACCGACATAAAGAGCGCGGAAGTCATTAAATACGCCGCCAACAGCTTTCTGGCCGTTAAAATCAGTTTTATTAACGAAATGGCCAACTTTTGTGAACGGTCCGGCGCCGATATACGGACCGTGGCAAAAGGAATCGGCATGGATTCCAGAATCGGTTCCCGCTTTCTGCATGCCGGTATAGGTTATGGCGGAAGCTGCTTCCCCAAAGACGTGCAGGCCCTGATTCAGAAAGGAAAAGAATACAATTACGATTTCAGAATCCTGGAAGCGGCCGAGCAGGTGAATGAACGGCAAAAGGAATTGATTTTTGAAAAACTCCATAGGCACTTTCCGGACATGGAGGGAAAAACCATTGCCGTTTGGGGACTGGCCTTTAAACCCCGTACCGATGATATGCGCGACGCCCCCAGCATCAAAGTAATCAAACGCATTCAGGCGGAGGGAGGAATTGTAAGGACTTTTGACCCTGTGGCAATGGAAAACGCCAGACGGAATTTTGCCAGCGTGAATCTGAACTACTGTAAAAGCGCTTTCGACGCCGCGAGCGGTGCCGACGTGATTCTGGTTCTGACCGAATGGGATGAGTTCCGGACCGTGGATCTGAAAGAACTGAAATCCCTGATGAAAGGTAATCTGCTTCTGGACGGCCGCAATATTTACGACCCGAAAGA